>VSJD01000306.1 GCA_008636095.1 Kiritimatiellota bacterium
CGCGAATTGTGGCCAACGCGCCACGATTCATCCGCAAAGCGTCACACACATCGTTCAAACCAATCGCATGCGTCAACTGGGCATAGACCAAGGCCGTGACATGACTCCATGGCGTAAACGTCCGGCTTTTTTCATCAACTCCATATTCCTGCGCCAGATTATTTACAAGATGCGGCGAAATAAGGTTGCAAATCTGCTTCAACATAGTGTATTTTTTCATCGCTGGAATGATCCTCCTTTCGTTTTTACTTCACCGTCATTATTTCATGACGGCCGGATCATTCCAGCTTTTTCATTTTCTATGGGATGCTAATGTTTTAGATTTATGAATTTAATGTGATGAAAAAAGCATGTCATCATAATTCTGCATTCTGCATTCTACATTCTGCATTTTCTTGTGCCTTCACCCTGATTGAACTGCTCATTACCATCGTCCTGGTCGGCATTGTCCTGCTGGCCCTGGTCATGAGTTTTCATGAATCGCTGAAAAGCTTGGAACGGCAGAAGGATCTCCGGCCATCCTTAATCCTCTGCGAGGACCTGATGAACGAAATCCGGTCCAAGGCGTTTGCGGATCTGCAGTTTCCCGCGAATGTCGGTCGGGAAGAGGCCGCCGTGCGTTGCTTATTTGATGACACGGATGATTACGACGATTGGTCTGAATCGCCACCTCAGGCCGTGGAGGGAACCGTGATGTCGAATTTCACCGGATTCACGCGAAGCGTTGTCGTGGTGAACGTGCCCGCCACGAATTTCAATTCCCCGCCGTTACCGGATTATTACACGAATAATTTTAAGCGCATCACGGTCGTGGTCAGCAACGCACAGATGAGCGTATCCAATGTGTCGGTGGTAAGCCGGTATGACTAAACAGAAAAGAAAGTCGCAAGTCGCAAGTCGAAGGGCGAAAGTCGAAAGTCAAAAGTCAAGACCTGCGACCTGTGACTTTCGACCTTCGACTCGTCAGTTCGCCTTCACCCTCATCGAGCTGGTGGTAACCATGGTGATCATGGCGATCATTGCGCTGGTCACGATTGATTATCTGGTCAATGCCGGCCGGGTCTATACGCTCCTGCTGGCGCAACGCCAGGCCGACAGTGAACTGATGGCTGCCGTGGACCGGATGCGGCGAGAGGCGCGCACGGCAAGATCCACCCTCGTTGCGACAAACAATAAGTGGTCCTTTGTCAACGTGCAGAATGTAACCGATGTGTTCACCAATACATTCGAAATGACCGCCGGCCAAGACGTGACCCTGAACAGCAACACTTTGGCCCGGGGTGTGGACCGGTTCGTGTTCCAGTATTTTAGCAAGACCAATGGCGTGCTTTCGCCGGCGACAAACCTTGCCGCGATTGACCATGTCGCGTTGTCATTCAAGGTGACCAACAGCCAGGCGGCATCCGAAATGGTCGTCAATTTCTTCCTGCGGGAGGGATTCCTCAAATGAAATGTTGCAGCGAGGAAAAGTTTGGGAAAGTTCTTGGTTATTCGTTCTTGGTTGCGAAAACGAAGAACGAAGAACGTAGAACGAAGAACAATTCAGGCGTCACCCTGATCGGCATCATCGCGGCGATTGTGATTATGGGGTTACTGGGCGCCGGCGTGTTGATGCTCGTCTCGACCGGGTCAATGGAAAGTATTCAGACGCTGAATTGGGGCCAGTCTTTTTATGCCGCCGAAAGCGGCGTCAGCGCCGCGCGTGCTTATATGGCTACCAAGACGACCTGGTACACCAATTCCAGTACCATTACGGGAGCAGTGGGGTCGGCTTCCTTTATCGCGACTTTAAATACACATGGCGGGATCACGTCAGTTGGTTCCAAAGATGAGGCGCAATGGACCAGTATATGGCGGCCAACGTGGCATGCCATGCTGGTTTATGGGAGTGGGGTAAATACACCTTACAACCGAGGCTTTCCCAGATACCGGATCTGGGACGGTTCTGTCTGGTCGTCGCCATCCAATGCGTCAAGTATCGGAAATAATAGATACATTAACTGGGTGGTTGTCAAGGCTTGTCCGAAGCGAGACGAATACATCGCGGCCACCATAGATGCCAACAGGCGGGTCATGGCCCAGGTATGGCGCGACGGAAGCTGGGGCGATCTCCAGACGATAGCCAGTGTGAACAACGCCGCCTACCGGGGCGTGGATGTTGCCTATGAGTCGCTATCCGGCGACGCCATGGTCGTGGCCGCCGATGGCGACGCCGATCCCGTCTGCTATGTCTGGAATGGTGCTGTGTGGACCGTATCAGGAAACGTAAATATTTCCAGAGCCGGGAATGCCATGTGGGTTAAGCTTGCCTCGGATCCCGTTTCTGATGAGATTATCGTGATGGTTCAGAATTCCCTCCAATATTATACTGCACAGGTCTGGAACGGCAACGCGTGGGGAAACGAGAATCTGCCCGCCGCTCGGTCGCCTGCCGTGCGATACGAATCCATGGCCGTGGAATATGAAACCAGCGGCGACCAGGCCATCATCGTTTCCGCTGGCGGAACCGCGGGTAATTTCAAATGGAATAGCTGGAACGGGACAATTTGGGGGACGGAAGACTCAGTTGCTTGCGGTGATGACTTTTATTGGGCGAGTCTTGTGAATGACCCTTATTCGGACGACTCGCTCTTGACCTTTATCAATACCGCCACTGCTGATGGCGGCAGGGTCTTCTGGAACGGCGCGGCCTGGGGGACACGCTATGTGTTGGACTCCTCGATGGAAACCGAATTCGACCGTTGTATTGATGGGGCATTCGAGACTATTGACGGACACGCGGGCCATGCCGTGGTAGCCTATGGCAACGGGTCAGTGGCCGTCGGCCGGCATGCCGCCGATCCGTCCAAAACCACATGGGAACCGGTTGCCGGGACCACTATATGCTCTGATGACACTGCTACTGTGCAGATACGCAGAACCGGCGACGGCAAGATTCTGGCATTAAGCTTTAATTGGACCGATACCCAGTACGAATTCTCCTGGTACGATGGGACCAATTGGTCCGCCATAGAGACTTTGGAAACCGCCCCTTCGGTCACGGCCTCGCCTTGGAAAGAGCCCTTCATGATGGCGCCCCAACTCTGGGTCCTGCCGTAATGTGTCAGTTATAAACCCACCTTTTCCCATGACGACGGTATTCCTTGCTCACATTCGATGATAATCCGCATCACATCTGTTTTGACGGCCGCACGAATGGATGTTAGGTTGTTTTAGCGTTTATTCGAGCTGACCGGCCAGTTCCCCCAGCAGACGCCGATGCCAGGCGATAACCTCTGCCCCACGGTATCCGTCCGGCCATAAGGCTTTGGGCAACAAAGGATCCAGCGCCATGACTGCCCGGAATGCCCGGTTTGTTTCCCGGGCGCAAGCCCACAACGATTTTTGCGGCAATTGTTTCAACCGCAAGGCATCCCAATTTCGTCGCGCATTCTCGCAATACCATTGCTGACACTGTTCCAGCAAATCCGTGGGCCAGGCCGAGCGCACCACCTGTTCCGTGGGCAATCCCAGCACGGTGCGCGCCTCGAATAGATAGGCGTAAGACTTAATTCCCGCTGCCTTCACCAGATCATCATATTCCGGCCGGATATCGCGGGGCGTGATCCAGACGCTCCCTTGCAGACGCCCAATTCGCAGTCGGCGCAAGAAATGCCGTAAAACATTCCGATAACTCCGTTGTGTCTCGGGAATATCATAGACCATTAAATACCAGATCCCCGGCCAGCGCCGCTGCCACCAGCGTTCCGGGCGAAAGATGTCGTCTGTGGCGCGCTCGCCTTTGGCGGTCAGACGCAATACCGGCTCTTTTCCAGCCCCGCGCCGATAGGCCACCAAGCCCGCTTTGTATAATCGCCGGCGCGCGCCGTCATAAGCCAGGGTGCTGGGAAAGGAGCGGTTCCACATGAATGAGCGGCCCTGGGTCGCCAATAGTTTGGCCGTCATTTGCACAAGGTCCAGCAATTCCTCTCCCAGCCGGCGACGGACCACCGGCAGACTGAATCCTGGATGATCAAACCAATGCCACATGACACGTCCTCCTTGCAAGTCGTTCGTGTACCGTCATTTTGTGTGTGATCGCATCTGTATCCAGTCACACTTGCTTCCATATTACATCTGTTTGTGCGGCCGTCAATACAGATGACAGTATGATATCCGGAAAAATCTGATCTTTTGGAGCCAAATCATTTTTTGACGAGGTCAGGAAATCCAACCTCATTTCTATCATGACGGCCGCACAAACGGATATAAGGTTAATGCGCGGGGCATGCGGGTGTTACTCCCCACCGGAACCTCGGTTTTGTCCGCTGAACAGATGCAGGGTTAATGCGTGGGGAGGTCATCTGGAAGCGTCGAAGCATAACCGCTGGCAAATGGAAGCCAGGATTTCGCCCAGCATCTTCACCCTTCTTTGCCGTGGCTCTCGGCCTCCGTAGCCAGAGCTACTACGGCGTAGAAGGCTGCTACAGGGAGTATCCTCCGTCGCCGAAGCGGCTATGGAGGACAGGATGGCAGGACAAGATGGCGTCCTTGGCTTCCCGCTTCGCTCGGATAGCTTCGCAGGACAAGTCGCAGGGTTCCGCAAAGACTCGACTTGCGTAGCTAAGGCTGCTGCGGCGGAGTAGGTTGCTCCGTCCCGACCTCTTCGAGTCGGGGCCGCGGGGTGCTTCACTTTGTTCGCGTTGCGTCTTTTAGCTTGTCCAGTACCCGTTTGGCCAACAAATTGATTTCCCATTTCAAACCAAACTGGTTTTTGGATTCCGTGGCAAGTGACCAGACCAACTTTTCGTTTTTAACATCGAACAGCCGGGATTCAACGTTCATGACCGCATTCGTCACCTGGTCCGGCGGATCATAATTATCCTTCCAGGAGTGTTGTAAAAATCCGGACAGATTCATTGGAACGGGGGACGAATTGTCGTCTGCAGTTTTCGCAGGTTGCTTGCTATTGACCATGCGGATCACCAAGACGCCATCGGTGCCCACGGCCTTCGCAATGGTGGCGATCCGGCCGGTGGTGCTTTCATTCAGACTGGGCACAAGGTTATAACTGCGGGTAACCATTTGGCCCTGGTTGCTTATCTGCCAGGCAAATTCGTCTTCGAACATGCGGCGGGTCTGATCCTGCTTGAAGAGCGCCACCACCGCGAGATGCCCAAAGCGGGTGCCGGTAACGTCCGTGTTACGCCACTCATCGAGCACTTTCGTGGTAGTGCAGGCGGTAAGTAAGAGCAGGCCCATGCCCAGACAGGATGATTTGGTAATCATGTGTGTTTTCATAAGCAAAGCAATATTTACCACAAAGATCGCAGAGATCACAGAGAAAATGAATCAAGGAAATGAGTGAACAAGTTGTTTTTCTTTTGTGCTCTCTGCGTTCTTTACGGTTAATAATAGGAATATCTATAAATGCGGTCAGCGTTCCTTGGTCCCGTATAAGAGTATGTCGACGCCTAATATCAGGCTGTATTCTGTCTCCCAATTATTTTCAGACTGCCACTCAACGCTCGGTTTGATCAAATAGTAGAGCCACTCCTTGTAAAGGTGATTGCGGTAAACAAACGTCAGGTTGTAAGACTCAACGATGTGCAGGCTGCCGAGCACCGAGAATCGAAAGCCTCCGCCCTGCGCGATGTCACTACAATCGGCCAGTCGCCCGAAAACGGATTCATCGAACAGTTCGTTTGCATATCCACTGATCAAAGTCAACTCCCAATCCCAGCCTTTCAGGTAATCCCCGTCGGGCGGTGGCAGCCCGGCCGCTTCCGCGTCCTGCCGTTCCTGGTTTAACTTATCCATGTCGTCCTTGTACCGGGTGCGGCTCAGTTTTAGCGAGGCGATCGGCCGTATCATCCAGCGATTGACCCACCGACTAAACATCAAGCTGGTGGTTTCATAGATGCCATCATCACTTTCCCAGCCGAATTTCTGTTCCGGATATACACCCCATGCGTACAGGCTATAACGGGGGTCCCAGGTTATGTAAGTGTAAATGGATGGCAGCCATTTAAGGCGCACTCCGACGGATGTATCAATATCCTTGAGCATTCCCTGTTTGAGGCCTACGCGGAAACCGCTCATTCCCTGGTTGGAGTCTTGTCCGGGCAGGGCCATGGGATCGAGCGTCGAGATCGTCAGGCGGAGGCGTTTTTCGGCGTTTGGCATGTGAATTTCGCTCTCGGTGTCGGCCAATGGCCTGAGTGCGAACTTATTGGTGTGCGCAAAATAATCCGCTTCGATCTGCAGGCCGAGCCTGAGCTTGGCCGACTTGAAGGGCACGCGATTCGTGGGATCATTAATGAACCAGTTGTCCGCGTACTGGATGTTTTGTTCGGTTGTAGCATTGGCCGTGTCGTGGAGCCAGTCCAATCTTTGAGTCCAGTTAGTGGCCGCGAACCAGAAATTGGTGCTGGTAACAACCAGGGGAATAGGGGGGTTGGATTCAACGGCCGTGACTTGCGTAGCTACCGTAGTGCTCCCCGTGTGGGGCGTTAAAGCAGACGACGGCACAGACTGATGCAAAGTTTGCGTATTAGCAATATGGGAAAGTGTCGCGTTGGTGACTACGGTGGACGCTGTGTGGAGCGTCGTCGTCAAGGCAGGCGCGGTAGTCGTCTGGCCATCCGCTGCCATTACCATGTACGTCGTGATGGCGACTGCCGCGCAACAGGCTGCATATGAAAGTAATGTGTGCTTCACGAGGGTTATCTGTTTGCAAAGGAGTCCATATGAGAGCCGATATTAAAAACGGTTCCCGATGGAGAACCAGTATTGATTGCTGCTGTATTCACCCCGGGCATAAGCCAGGTAAATCGGCCCGATAATCGAGTCGATTCCGAGCATTGCCGCGGCGCCGGGATGAACATCGCCCAGATCAATTTCACTTGAGGTGGCCCAGGTATTGCCGGCATTGAGCATGCCGCCCAGATAAACGCCCTGGCCGAAGCTCGGAGACAACTTAAAAAGACGGTAGAAATACCCGATCCGACCAACGGCCGCGTATGGACCACGAAACCGGTACTGTGAATAACCAGCCAAACTGGTAAAACCTCCGAGCGTGAACTGATCATAAAGCGGCACGTCCGAGCCGAGGCTTGTGCCGCCCATGGCGCCCAGGAACACGGTATGATTACCGAAAGGCTGGAAGAGCTTGCCTCGAATTGACAGTTGGTTGTAATCTTCGTTAGACCCGTTGCCAAGATAGCTCCGCGCGAGTGACGCCAGCGCTTCAAGATAATACCCGTTTCGCGGGAAGTTGGAGCTGTCTAATTGATCGAGTATCAGGCTGGCCAGCCATTTGCCTTCATGCTGGTTAATGTCGGGAAGTTCGCTCGAACCGACATCGTTCTTGACCGTCACTCTGCCCTGATAGATTCCGATGCGGGCTTCGCCGTAATTATCAAATTGGATGCCGGCATCGAATTGCCCGCCATAGCGGGTGACGTCGTAACGCGCTACGCTGGTGTTAGCCTCGTAATAATTCTGGTAGGTTTGATTGAGAAGGATCCGTGGGGCCACAAAAAACCGGTTTTTGTAGTCAAGCGGTTGAAAAAATTCGCTCATGACCCCTTGCTCATTCCCGAGCACGAGGTCATTGCGCCATTCGGCGCCGAGGGCATTGATGGCCAACCGGTTGTAATTGAGCAAAAGCGCAAACGGGGTGTTGTTGTCCATATCTGTTTCCACGCGGAACCCAAAGTGGAGATAGTTAGGCCCCCACGGTTTTTCCATGGTGCGGTACTCTATGCTGCCGCGCGTTCCGCTGGATTCCGGATGAATCAAATAATCCACCCATTCGAAATCACCCAAGCAGTAAATGCGGTCAATATCTTTTTGCAGAGCCTTGGGATCAAGCCACGTATTGGTCTGGGTATGGATGTGAGCACGGATATACTCCTCGCTCGTACGGTGGTTGCCGCTGACCGTGATTGACGTCACCTGCATGGGGATGGTCGGCTTGCGCCGTTGGCGTTGCAGGTATTGCTTAAATTCAGTGTCGCTGACACTGAACTTTTTCAGCTTGTCGGCCATGGCCCGGGCCGCGGTTTCGCCGCGTTTGATAAACTCACTGGCCCGATAAAATTCGCCGGAGCCCAGGTCCGACTCCTGGGGACTAATGATAACGTTTGCGCCGGCCAGCTGTCTTTCCTCTTCCGGCCGTTTAAGGAGTGTATAGGAGCGCGATAGTATTTCGCTCATGGTTTCGAACGGAAGTTTCTTTTGCGCTTCGACGTCGGAGGCGCCTACGTCCACGGCGATGATCATGTCGGCGCCCATGGCGCGGACGACGTCTACCGGGATG
Source organism: Kiritimatiellota bacterium (assembly GCA_008636095.1). GTDB lineage: Bacteria > Verrucomicrobiota > Kiritimatiellia > JAAZAB01 > JAAZAB01 > VSJD01. Next base: position 8,303 of record VSJD01000306.1, read on the forward strand.
TTATTCACAAGCCCGCCGTCAACCAAAAGGCGTTCTTCGATGGTGATGGGGGTGAAAAGCCCGGGAACCGCCATGCTGGCACGCATGGACTCAGCTAATGAGCCGTGGTTAAGAATCACGGCCTTGCCACTTTGGATATCCGTGGCTACGCACCGGAACGGTATGGGGAGTTGGTCGAAGTTTGTGATGGTAGCCGAGGCGAGGGTACAGGTCTCCAGCACGTAGTTCAGCTTTTGCCCGGCCACGGCTGAGCGCGGCAGCATGATGGACCAGTTCTTCAGTCCCATTTCAAAATTAAGGAAGTAGCGTTGGCTTTCAATCTTGCGCCGATAGACCTGGTCGCGCCGCGGAGGCAGGTCTTTCATGGTATCCCACCAGTCTAATGATTCCATGATGTCAGCGATTTCATCGGGTGACAGACCCGATGCATAAAAACCGCCGACGATCGAGCCCATGCTGGTGCCGCCGACATAATCGATGGGGATTCGCATTTCTTCGAGGATGCGGAGTATGCCTATGTGGGCAAGCCCTTTGGCTCCGCCGCCACCAAGTACCAGCCCAATACGCGGTTGCCGGACCGTTTCGGTGTCCGGATTACTTGCCGGTGGCGAGTCCGTGGCCATGCCAACCTGAAGCATGCCGGCGTAGAACAGGATGGCGGTTATGATATGGAAACATCGAGAAGCAGGTCGCATAGTTGGTCTTCTCCATGCCGTATTCGTATACCTAAGAATCCCTTGGGATTAACCATGAACCGTATAACAAAGCCCGGTTTCCCATTAGGACCTATATTCACTGACCTATATTCACACTTGCCTGACATGTAAAGCTTTGATAAATAACATACGGTGTCTGGCACGTCGATATCAAAACTACGTCAAAAGGAAGAATCCATGGTTGATAAACAAAACACCGCCATCTCGCCGACGCGGGTGGAAGACTATCCGGAATGGTACCAGCAGGTCATTCGTGCCGCCGACCTGGCGGAACTCTCGCCCGTGCGCGGGTGCATGGTGATCAAGCCCTGGGGCTACAGTATCTGGGAAAATATTCAGCGCGTGCTGGATGGCCGGTTCAAGGCCACGGGACATCGCAACGCATATTTTCCGCTCTTCATTCCGTTGAGTTTCCTGGAAAAGGAAGCCAAGCACGTGGAGGGCTTTGCCAAGGAATGCGCGGTGGTTACGCATCACCGCCTGGAGCTTTCGCCGGAAGGCAAGCTTGTGCCCGTGGGTGAACTCGACGAACCGCTGGTAGTGCGGCCAACATCGGAAACCATCATTGGCGCCATGTTTGCCAAGTGGGTGCAGTCCTATCGCGATCTGCCGCTCCTGATCAACCAGTGGGCCAATATCGTGCGCTGGGAGATGCGCACGCGCATGTTTTTGCGGACCACGGAATTCCTGTGGCAGGAAGGCCACACCGCCCACGCCAGCGAGGCGGAAGCCCGTGAAGAAACTGCGCGCATGTTGAAAGTCTATGCCGAGTTTGCCGAGCACACCATGGCCATGCCGGTGATCATGGGCGAGAAAACCGAATCCGAACGCTTTCCCGGCGCAGTGGCCACTTACAGCATCGAGGCCATGATGCAGGACCGCAAAGCCTTACAGGCGGGGACGTCCCATTTCCTGGGCCAGAATTTTGCGCGCGCCTGCGGGATCAAATTCCTGGACGCCAACGGCCAGGAAAACCTGGCCT
>VSJD01000307.1 GCA_008636095.1 Kiritimatiellota bacterium
GGACCACGTCGTGGGGGGTATCCACACGCCTTATCGGCGGACTTATCATGACCCATAGCGACGACGATGGACTCATCCTGCCGCCGCGCCTGGCGCCGGCCCACGTTGTGATCCTGCCGGTCATTCACAAGGACGCCGACCGCCCCAGTGTCCTGCAATATTGCGACCGCGTGGCCGCGGAACTGCGTGCCGTTTCCTATGATGGCCGTCCGCTGGTGGTGGAAGTGGATGCGCGCGAAGGGCGGGGTGGGGACAAGGTGTGGGGCTGGATCAAGAAGGGCATTCCCGTGCGCCTGGAAATCGGTCCGCGCGATATGGCCGCCGACGCCGTTTTCATGGGACGGCGCGACAAGCCGCACAAGGAGCGCCGGAGCGTGCCGCGCGCCGAGCTGGTGCAAACCATCGGCGCGTTGCTGGATGAAATGCAGGATGCGATCCTGGCACGGGCACGCGCCTTGCGCGAAGCACATACCCGCCGGATTGACAGCCGTCAGGAGTTTTACGAGTTTTTCACGCCGCGTAATGCCGAGAAACCGGAAATCCACGGCGGCTTTGTAATGGCCCACTGGGGTGGCGACACGGCGGCGGAAGAAACACTGAAGAACGATTTGAGCGTCACCATCCGCTGCATTCCGCTGGATTCTCCGGAGGAGCCGGGTACCTGTCCCTTCACCGGAAAACCCAGCCCCCGCCGGGTACTGTTTGCAAAGGCGTACTGAAGTGAATGCAGAATCTTGCCAAGCCTCCGGCGGATAAATAGCTCGTTCTTTCCCGTCGTCTGCCTTTAGAAAAGGGAGTAAACGACGCCACATTGAATGCGCCAGTCGGCGCCGGCGGCGCCGCTTTGCACCTCTTTGTGGCCATAGAGTCCTTCCATGCCTATGGTCAGCAGTTTGAATGGCTGCCACATAAGGTTTAAGCTGGCGTAGTGGGTCTGGTGATAGGCGTTTGGACCTTGAGATATCTCGTTGTTGATATTGACAAGACCGTAGCTGGCCGTAGAGCGCAATTTTTCGGTCCATCCATGCGTATAGCCTATCATGGCGGCCATGAAGGGCAGTGCCTTCAGGTCCCCCGATGGATTGTAGGCGGCATCGTTGTTGAAGAAGTCGTCGTTATTATAGCGGGCGATGCCCTGTCCGAGAGTGCCCTGGAACTGGAGCGAATCGCGCGTAAAGAGCGATTTCACCATCGACAGGTTTAAACCTCCGCCTAAAACGGTCTGAATACCGTTGGTTACGCCATCGGCACCAAGAACACGGACGATGGCGGCCAGCTGTACATGGCCGAACGACGCATCTTCCCAGCGTGTATTCAAGCCGATATCAGGCGCACGGTTGACTGGTACAGCCGTTGGGTCGCCGGTGGTATCCACTTCTGATGAAGGCTTCTCCAAGCTGGCGTTTACCTGCCATTGCTTGTTCAAGGGGAGTTGGTAGCGCAACAGAGGCAAGCGCGCGGAGACGGCCGCGTTCGGGCCTTCGTAGTCCAGCGTATCTGGCCAGGCGTCCGGATCTTCAAAGACACTAAAGGTCTGTCCGACAATGATGTTGTAATACTGCCCATAGAGATGGCGGATGCGGAAATTCATGGTAGAACTGCCGGACCCGAAAAAGTCGTTTTCATAGTAGAACCGCGGCGTTCCTCCCTGCGTGGGAGCGCGGACATCGAGCATGAGTCGCGAGCCTTTGGCTGAAACGTTGAAGCGGTTCCCGCCGCCCTTGGTTGGATCGCCTGTCACCGGGATTGTCGCGGGAACAAATTCGTCGGGGTTGCCCGGATTTCCTGTGTCGAAGATAAAGTCCAAACGCGGCTTGGCGTTAAACCTGATCATTGCTGGAGTATGGGGGATGGGGATGAAGCCCCGGTATTTTGGGTCGAGCGTCAGATCGTCTGGACGGGGTGCCGCCTCCTGGTTATCGGCGAATGTATGGCGATAGATGATCTGGCTTACACGTCCTGTCGGTAGTTCTGTCGCCAAAAATGCCTGCTGCTTCTCAAGGTCCACGACCTTTTGTTTCAGTTCCTGGATGGCCTGGTCGAGCGACTTTACGGTGGCCTTGAGCTGGTCTGTTTCCGCGGACTGCGCATACAACTTCGGTACACCGGCCAGCATCAGAATGCCGGCGATCATCAGGCTGGTGCATACAGTGTATTTCATAACGGCCGCCTTGTCCTTTATCTGTAAATAATTAAATTCATAGTAATTTTCAAAATTGGTATGGGGGCGCTACGCGCCGCGACCGTTGCCGCACATAGTGCGCCTCCCACATGAAATTCAAAGTAATTTACAGATAAGCGCTCAATACTTTGAAAACTTATCCTGAATCTCCTTGGGACTGCTGGTTTTCATCAGTGCCAGCATGAGGAGCACGCGGGCCTTCTGGGGGTTTAGCTCCATGGCCGCGACTGTGTCCATCTTGTCGTCGTCGATCTCGACGTTACGGACCACGAGGCCGCTGCCGGTGCGGGAACTGCGCACGACCACAACGCCCTTTTTCACCGCATCACCCAGCGCGGCGAGCGCCGGATCCGTGCTGTTGCCATCGCCGACACCGGCCAGTACCAGGCCTTTGGTGCCCTTTTCCACGGCGCAATCGATAAAATCGCGGCCAAGGTTGGCGTAGGAGTAAATGATCTCCACCCGGGGCAGGACATCCACGCCCTCGACCGAAAACTCCGAAGCCGTGGTATGCAGTGCCGCCGGCTTATTGAAGAAATGCACGGCGCCGGTGTTGGCTACGCCGGCGCGGCCGCGGTTGGGGGACTTGAACGTGTCCAATTGGGTGGTATTCTGCTTTTCGATTTCGCGGGCAAAATGAATTTCATCGTTAAGCACCACGAGCACTCCGCGCCCCCTGGCCTCCGGATGGATGGCCACGGCCACGGCATTGTAGAGATTCGCCGGGCCATCGGCGCTGGTGGCGGTCGCCGGCCGCATGGAGCCGACCATGACGACCGGCTTGTCGCTCTTAACTACCAGGTTTAGAAAATAGGCCGTCTCCTCCATTGTATCGGTGCCGTGCGTGATGACTACGCCATCGACATCATCCCGTTTGAGCGTCGCGTTGACCCGCTTGGCGAGCTTCAGCCATACCTCGTTGTTCATGTTCTGACTGCCGATGTTGACGATCTGCTCGCCCGTCAGGTCGGCCAGTTCCGTGATTTGCGGGACCGCCTTGATCAGGTCCTCGACCTTAAACGTGCCGGACTTGTAGCCAACTTCCTTCGTGCTGGTCTGCGCGCCGGCAATCGTGCCGCCGGTTGCCAGAACCACGATCTTCGGCCTGGCTGACGCATCGGATGCCAACGCCAGTATTACGGCGGCAATAGCCGCCAGGACCAATACCATTTGACCTTTCATTGATTGCTCCTCCTTTGAAAATAGCCGACGTAAAGTCGGCTCTACATTATTCATCATATTGGTAGAGCCGGTTTTATACCGGCTACGGTTTGTTTTTTAATCCATTAAATCCCGCCCCTCGGAGCGTGTAAACTTGTTCCTATATTGATACCAGACTATTTCTTGGTCGCCTGCCATTCCTTGACGTAATCCTGGGATGCCTCCACCAGGTATTGTCCGATTTTCGGATAGGCTTCCTCGGGTAGATTCGCCAGCGAGACGCGTACGGACCATTGGGGGCCATCAAATCCACCGCCGGGCATGAGGACCACGCCCGACAGTTCGGCCAACCGGAACAGGATGTCCACCGGCTCGTAGTTTTTCTTAAGGAATTTTGCGAAGTCCGCGCCGAACGCGTGCTCGGCCCAGATCATCATGTCCAGTTCGCAATAATAGTCAGCGCGATTCTTGTCCGCCGGGTAGGGCAGGCCCAGGCCGTCCCAGAGCGCCTTGAAGCGACGCCGGACGATCAACTGGCAAATGGTTTTATAGCTGTTCTCCACGTCCGTCAAAGCGAACAGGGAGAACAGTGCCATCTGCACCTGCTGGGGAAGCGACAGGCCGGCCGTATGGTTGAGCGCGACCAAGCGACTGTCGGCCACCATGCGGTCAATAAACTTCAGCTTTGCCGGTGTCAGGGTCAGGGTGTCATAGCGTTTGTTCAGCGCGGCACGGTCTTTCGCCGGAAGCTTCGCGATCATCCTGTCGAAAATATTTTCTTCATGGATGGCAATGACACCCAGGCGCCAGCCCGTGCAGCCGAAGTGTTTTGAATATGAGTAGACGCCGATGGTGTTATGCGGCAGTTCAGCCATCAGTGAACGGAAACCGGGCACGAAGGTGCCATAAACGTCGTCGGTAATGATGATCAGGTCGGGGCGTTTCGTCTCCACCAGCTTGACGAGCCGTCGCAGGGATTCGGCGCGCATCGCGTAGGAGGGCGGATTGCTCGGGTTCACCAGGAAAAAGGCCTTGATGCGCCGGTCGGCCAGTTTATCGATTTCGCTGTCGGCATACTGCCAGGTGTGGGTGCCGTTGGCACGCAGCTCTTTATTGGCGCTGATTTCAACAACGCGGAACGAAAAGCGATCGAGTTCGGGAATCTCGATGTAAGGGGTGAACGTCGGCACGCCCAGAGCAATGGTGTCGCCGCGATGGAGCAGGCGATTCACCATCAGCGAGTCGAACGTATAACACATGGCCGCCGTGCCGCCCTCGACGGCGAACAGATCATAATGACCCTTCGGTGGCCGGCCCGCGCACATTTCCTGCGCAAGATAGGCATGCACGATGCGTTCCGTGCACTGGAGCATGCGGTCTGGAGAGGGATAGTGGTCGGCGATGATGCTGTCGGTCAATTCGTGGACGAATATGTCGGCGTCAAACCCTAGTTTTTTCACCCCGTAGTCGAAGCCCGCGCGGAGCAGTTTAACTCCCGGAGTGTCCGGATTCCGGTTAAGAAACTCCATAAATCGCTTGGCGATCCCCGGCTTTTGTGGCATGCCGCCGGTATCGGGCACGTTTAGGGTGCGCTTCGATTCTTCAATGCCGAAGCGGCCGAGGGTAAAGAATGCTTCGCGCGGCGTGGTGCAGACCCAGTTCGGGTTGCCGCGTCCGGCATTGAGCATCTGGGTCGCGCTGTTGCGGGTGTGCTCCTCGGCAAGTTGGATCAGGTTGTTTTTTAATTCAAAAGGGCTGAGGATTTCCAGCGCCTTCTCCTGGGCGCGGGAAACTTGAATCGGCTTGATCGGGCTCATGGGCATTCCTCCGGTTGTGGGTTTATGGTTTAGTGCAACAACATGACAATGATAACGCCCCAGATCGTGAGCAGTGTGTTACCCACGGCATAGGTCACGGTGTAGCCGAGCGCCGGTACTTTGCTTTTGGCCTCTTCCTGGATAGCGCCCAGCGCGGCGGTGGTCGTACGCGCACCGGCACAGGCACCCAACAGGATGCCGGGATGCATCTTGAAGATATACTTGCCGACCAGCAGGCCGACGATAAACGGAACGATAGTTACTGCAACCCCGGCAATAAACAGCGTCAGCCCCTGCTGTTTCAGACCCTCGACGAATCCAGGCCCCGCGGTGATGCCGACCACCGCAATAAAGGCGCACAGGCCCACGTTGTTGAAGACCCACAGTGCCGGGGCCGGGATGCGGCCGAAAATGGGGTGGACGGAGCGCAACCAGCCGCACACCAGCCCGGCGATCAGTGTGCCGCCGCTCGTGCTGAGCGTGAGCGGAACAGAGCCAAGCGTAAAGGTGATGGCGCCGATTATGGCGCCCACGCCGATACCCAGACCCATGAATACCATGTCGGTCATATTGGTCGGGCGGTCGGCATAGCCCACCTGCTGGATCACACGCTCGACATCGCGTTTGGCGCCTCCGATTTGTAATACGTCGCCTACGTTCACTTTCGTGCTGGGCGTAATGGGTAGTTCCACGCCGGTGCGCATAAGTTTGCGCAAGAAGATTCCGTGGGCGGCCCGGCCGGTTTCCATTTCGGCTAACTCCTGGAGGGTCTTGCCTTCAATCTTCCGGCGGGTAATGACCACGTCGAGGAATTCCGCCGGAAAGTCAAGCAATACGGCGTCATCCACTTCGATCCCGAAAGATGGTCCTTCCCGCAGTTCTACGTCGCGGCGCGCGGCCAGGGCAATCACGTCCCCCGCGTGAATTACCTGATCAGCGGCAGGCTCAATGATCTTTTCGACCTGCCGGATGCGCTCGATAAAGACCCGCAAGGGCAAAAAATGTTGCTCGGTCTCTTCCACGGTTTTATTTGCGCAAAAGCTGTCTGAGGATACGCGGTAGGCCCGCACCACAAACTTTTGGTAGGCCGACACCACCCCCGGCTCGGCTTCCGTAGCGCCCATCTGGGCTTCCAGCTTCTTACATTCTTCAGCCAGGTTGACGCGCAACAGTTTCGGAGCGAGGGATGAAAGGAACCACGCCGAGCCGGCCGTGCCGAACAGGTAGGTCACTGCATAGGCCACCGGCATATGGTCGAGAAACAGTTTTTTTTGATCCGCCGCCACGTTGGCTAATTGGTTAATGGAATCTGTCGCCACACCCAGAACGGCCGAGATCGTGCAGGCGCCGGACAGGAGTCCCGCGCCGAACCCCACATCAAGCCCGCAAATCCTGGTGGCCGCATAGGCGGTCAAAAGACACGTGACGCATACGATGACCGCGAACAACACTTGTGCAAGGCCGCCGCTCTTTAACCCCCGAAAGAACTGTGGCCCGACGCTGTATCCGACGGCGAAGAGGAACATCAAAAAGAAGATGGCTTTCACATTGGGCGAGATTGTGATGTGCAACTGCCCCACCAGCACGCCGGCGAGCAGAACGCCGGTCACCGATCCCAGCGTGAACTTGCCGATTTTTATTTTCCCGATGAAAAAGCCGATTGCCAGCGTAAGGAAAACGGCAATTTCAGGGTGATCACGAAGCGTTTGAACAAGCCAGTGTATCATTCTTTGTGCTCCTTTCCGGACGGATGGTTGGTTGGTGTCAACAAAACCATGGATATATTATCAGACTGTGCTGGTATGTAAATAACTTTGGCAATTTATCGCAGTTGGGCCGGAGATCGAGTTCTATCCACGGTAGAAGCCAACCTCCGGGTGGCCTGCAGGCTTATTCCTTCCCCGTTGGGGTGTCGTCGTGCCGCCCGAACTTGCTACAGTCTTCAGCCTGTCTTCGCGATTTAGACCTCGATCACGGCGGTCAGGTTGTCGGCGGCAAAATGCGGATTAAGCGTGCCCGTATCCTCGTCCACGAGCTTGTGGAGATATGCTTCCAACTCGCGTTCGTATTCGCATTCGCGCTCACTGTCGCTGAGCCATTGACGGGCTGACATCAGGCTGTGCTCGCCGGATTCGGCTTCCCTGGCGCTGTCATACCGGTTGACCATGTCTGGTTCGAGGAAATGTTTCAACACGTGAATGAATTCAATGTTGCCCAGAACCTCGTTCGGCAGGTATTGCTCGATCCGGCTGGCCAGGGTGGTTTTAAAATCCAGCAGATTGTTTTCGTTGGAATCGGCCAGGCTCGCAATCTGGCGCCCTTTCAGCATTTCCAGGCCAACCAAGCCGGTACTGAAGATGTCCGATTGAATAAACCCCGGTTCCCGGCGGTGACTTTCCGGTGCCATGTAAAGCGGACTGCCCAGGAGGATGTTCACCGGTTCTCCGATCCGCGCCGCGCGACCGAAATCAACCAGTTTCACCGTACCCTGGATATTTACCATGATGTTGGTCGGCTTGATGTCGCCGTGAATGAACCCGTTGGCATGCAACACCGCGATGCCGCGCAGAACATTACGCAGGATATAAAGCGCCAAGCCGGCCTGCAGGCTGACCCGGCCATCCTCCATCCGGAATAACACGTTGAGGAAGTGGTCCCATTCCTCGGGAGTACTGCGGGACCGGGCAATTTCCATGTGTTTGCCGTCGATTAGAAACTGCAGGTCCACGCCGTCAATAATCTGCATGTGCATGTAGCCGATGCCGTTGCACTCCTCGTAGAAATCGCTTGATACCATGTTAACGTTGTTGATTGGCTGTAAAAGCGATATCTGTTTGGCGATCCGGCCCATGTCCGTCCAATACCTGGCCGCGCTGGAATAAATGCCTGGGTCGAACAGCTTGATCGCGTGATGGGTCAGACAGGCACGCGCGCCATGGCGTGTCGCCAGGAAGACCACCCCCTGTCGTCCGTGACCAAGTTCCTTGACGAACCGATAGGCCACGGGATAGGGGATGGCGCGCGCGCGGATGAGCGCGCGATAATGTTCCAGCAGATCCGCAAATTCGCTATCGGCCGGCGCCGGCGGTACGTGGAGCGTGGCCCGGCCATCGCCGGTGGAGCGTCGAGTACCAGGCTCCGTCAGAGCGCTCTCGCCTGGGCGTCCAGGCGAGGCGCGCTTCGGTGCTGGCGGCGGATCCATGACCACCGTGGATTGCATGGAAGCGAGATCATTCATGGCAACCCATTATAGGCGCAGGCTGCCGCTTGGCAAGTATTTGTGAGTATTATTCTATGCCAAGCATTTTTTGACAAAGTGCGTCAATCCTGTTAAGTTTCCTGTTCATGCAATGGCTGATCAATAAAATTGTCGGTACCAAGCACCAGCGCGATCTGCACAAACTACGTCCACAGGTGGAGCGCATCAACGTTCTGGAACAGGAATACCAAGCCCTTTCCGAAGCCCAGGTGCAGGCCAAGACCGCCGAATTCAAGGACCGCCTGGCACACGGCGCGCCCCTGGATAGTCTGTTGTGCGAGGCCTTTGCCGTGGTCAAGAATGCCTGCCGTCGGCTGGTAGGCACAACCATCACCGTGTGCGAGCACGAAATGGTCTGGGATATGGTGCCCTTCGATGTTCAGCTCATGGGTGGCATGGTCCTGCACCAGGGCAAGATCGCCGAGATGGCCACCGGTGAAGGTAAGACCCTCGTGGCCACCATGCCGCTCTACCTCAACGCTCTGACAGGCGGAAGCGTTCACCTGGTGACGGTCAACGATTATCTGGCGCGCCGCGATTCGCAGTGGATGGGTGCGGTCTTCAAGTACCTGGGACTCACGGTTGGTTGTATCCAGAACCAGATGAACCAGGCCGAGCGCCGGGCGCAATATGCTTGCGACATCACCTACGGCACGAACAGCGAATTCGGTTTTGATTATCTCCGTGATAATGGCATGGCCTTTACCCGGGCGGAAGTCGTTCAGCGCGAGCATTTTTATGCGATTGTGGACGAAATTGACAGCATCCTGATTGATGAAGCCCGTACGCCGCTCATTATTTCCGGTCCCGCGCCTGTTTCTACGCACCAGTACACGGCCATGACGCCGTTGGTGGATCGTCTGGTCCGTAAACAGCGCGACCTCTGCAACGTACTGATGCAGGAAGCCAAGGACAGCCTGGATAAAGGCGATACGGAAAAAGCCAAGCAGCGTCTGTACCAGGTCCGTCACGGCATGCCCAAGCATAAACAACTTCTGCACCAGCTGGAGGAAACGGCGAACCGCAAACTTTTGGAGCAGGTCGAAAACTCGTTTCTTACGGAAATATACAAGGAACAGGCGCGCGCTCTCCGCGAGGAATTGTTCTTTACCATTGACGAACGCGGGCATGACGCCACGCTGACCGAAAAAGGCTGTGCGGCCATGAATCCGGCCGATCCCGATGCCTATGTTCTGCCGGACCTGATTTCGCACATGGCCGTCATTGACGGTCAGGCCACCCTTTCGCCGCAGGAGAAATTGGAGCGCAAGCAGGAGATTCAAAACGCGTTTGCCGAGAAGAGCGAGCGCATCCACAATGTGGACCAGCTGATCCGTGCCTACTGTCTCTATGAAAAAGATGTGGAATATGTGGTCCAGAACAACCAGGTGCTGATTGTGGATGAGTTTACTGGACGGATCTTGCCGGGCCGCCGCTGGAGCGATGGCCTGCATCAGGCCGTCGAGGCCAAGGAGGGCGTCACGATTGAACGCGAGACACAGACGCTGGCCACGATCACCATTCAGAACTATTTTCGTTTGTACAAGAAATTGGCCGGCATGACCGGCACCGCGGAAACGG
>VSJD01000218.1 GCA_008636095.1 Kiritimatiellota bacterium
CGGATTTCGGATTGCTGGTTTTTACGATTTCCGGCATTCGGTCCTCGCCGATCAGAGGATCGGCTCCTATGCGCTCCACGCGCTTTCGGTGTATGTCGCCCGTTGTCCTCTTCAGTATTCTCCGGTCTGTCGTCCGTCGTCTGGCGTCTGTCGTCCTCTTTTCCGGCTGGCATCCTCTTCAACCTGCAACAGGAACCAGATCAGGATGCCGGTCACCAGCAGGATCAGGCTGATCTCCTGCGCCACATTCATTCCAAGCCAGTGCAGGCGTTCGTCGCCGCGCCAGAATTCCAACAGTAAACGGCCCAAAGGATAAAGGATCAGGTATAAGGCAAACACCCGTCCGCTTCGCGGACGTTGCCGGTAATACCACAGCAGGATGCCATAGACCACCAGGCAGAAAACGGCTTCATAGAGCGGGGCGGGGTGCCGCTCCACGCCATCCACGACAACGCACCACGGCCATGCCCCGGGTGTGCCGTAACAGCACCCGTTCAAAAAGCATCCGATCCGGCCAATGGCCTGACCCAATGGCAGGGCTGTAATAACGAAATCCGCAAATGGCCGGAACGGTGCGCGCTTGACGCGGGCATAAATCACGGCCGCCAGGGCGGCGCCGATAAAACCACCATAGTAAATCAGCCCGCCCTGGTCCACGCGGATGATCAGGCCAAAGTCTTTAATAAAGTAACTGAGATTGGCCAGTACATAAGCGATGCGCGCGCCGATGATCCCCGACACCATGACCCAGAATCCAAGATCAGAAACAAACGTGTAGGATCGGCCTTCCCGGCGGCCCAGCACGGAAAGGTGCGTGATGCATGCCAGAAACGCGGCGGCGATCATAACGCCGTACCAGTAGATCGGTCGATCGAAGATGTAAAAACATACCGAAGACATGATTTTACCCTAAGTTGCAATATTGTGGACTTTAGTACTTCTACGGTGTCTTTTTGCGTACCGTGAAGTGAACGGTATCACGGCTATGCGGCGGCTGCCAGAATATTAATAATTGCCGCAGCCATTTTTCGCGGGAGCGATCTGTTCTCGGACGTAGGAAAAAATCGTTTGGTCCATAAAACCCGCCGCAAAGCCGCCAAGGCATCGGCGAACAAGGGCGTGCTTTTTTTGGGCCGGACAATGAGGAGCGCCAGAGCGAAATCCCGATGATATGGCAGTGCTAAAACCGTGGGCGTATCATCGCAGTATGCCGGCGCATTTCTCCAGTTTCGCCTTCGCGTCGGCGCAATCGCGGAGTTCGTAGCCGAAATAACGCTCCATCTTCGCGCCGACGATCAATCCTTCGATGCGGTCCAATCGTTTCCTTCAGTTCTGCCAGTTTTTTCCGCGATACGATCATTGACGCGGCGGTATCCATCGCTTTTTTCACCAACGCCTCGTATTCATCGCCGATACGTTGTTTTTCCTTCACGCTCACCTCGTCCTTTTCAAACCCACCGTACGCGAGCAGGTTGCGCCCGGGTTGCGATTCCGGTGTCAGCGTGATGTCGTCAAACCACGCCACGCCTTCAGGCTGGTGGAATTCCACCAGCACCATCGCGGTTTTGACCGGTTTCTTCGGTGTAACGCGCACCTCGACCTTGTCCCAGTCGTGGGTTCCCGGCGTGAAATACCCGCTGTGCACTTCGGGCCACTCACCGTCCTGGTAATCGAGGTACAACCGTACGCAGCAGGTGTACGCTTCGCGCACGTCGAAGTGCTTCATCCGCTCGTCAAGGTTGTTCAGGTCCACCTTGTCCGAACGCGGGATCGCGTCGGCCTTGCAGTACGCGGTCAGCACAAGCGGCTCCGGCGCGGACTGGTTGACGTCGATCAGTTGTCCCGCGCCCCGGCGCTGGTAGTGATTCCACCGCGACGCCTTGTACGTTCCGCCTTCGGTTTTCATACTCCAGTTCCCCGACCGCTTCACATTACCGTCCAGGACGTACTCACGGCAGAACACGGGCCATTCCCGGATCGGCGCGGCAAGATTCGACTTCCCGGCGGTCTCCCGATCGAATTTCCGTTGCAGCAACTGGTGTTCGAGCATAACGCGCACCCGGGCAAGGATGTTGGCGGCGATGGTTTTTCGGTCAGCGATCTGGACGAGCGCAGGGCCTTCCGTCGTCCGGAACGCGAGCTTCCCGTCGGCAAGGCGGCAATCGAGCAGGCGTTCGTTGAATTCGTCGAACACCACAACGCTTGCATTGATGCCGAGCGCTCCGGCGTTGCATTCCACCTCTTCAGGCTTTGTGGAGTTGACGAACAGGTATACCCCGCCATTCTTCGCGTTCTTTCCGTATTGGTCGATAAACCGTCCCCCGGTCGAACTGACAACCATTTCCTGTACGTCCACGCGCTTGCTCCATTTATACTCGAACACCTTGCCGTCCGCGTCCACCTTCACGGTTGACGCCGCGTTGCCGCCGGCCGGTGCAGGATGTGCTCCCGCGCCAACGAGCGTTGCACCGACTTCCTTCTCCTTCACCCGTCCCATCCGGCACAGCGCCCGTGACAGGGGAATGTATTTTCTGGCGACCCACCGCTGGTGGTGGTACACGTCGGGACGGCGGAAATAAAATGAATAGGTCGCGCCCTTCGCGACACCGCCGTTGGTGTATCCGAAGAACACGATGCGGTTAAACAGCCGCGTCTTTAAATATAGCTTGAACTCGCCCGGAGACAGGTGCTGCATCGTGAACTCCCCGAAAATGCCGTTGAACCCCTTGGCCATTGTGTCGCGGGCGAAGCGCACCGTGAACGGGAACCCCTCGTTGCAGAAGAAGTCGATATACTTCAGGCACTTGTCCGGGCACCCGTTCGCCGCGATGCCCAGCCCCCGTTTCAGGCACTGTTCCCGCAGGCGCTTCAGAAAAAATTCCGGCATTACGCCCGTATTGTCGAGCCCGACGCCGCCCTTCGTGATCCCTTGGTCGTCGAAGTTTTTCATATACCTGTTGATCACGGCGTCCACGAGCGGGTTTTCCGACGACAGGTCCATCCTTCCGTACACATCCCCGTACGTCCCGTCCGGTTTGTATTGGACCTTCGCATATTTCGACAGTCCTTTCGCGCCGTATTGAATTTCAGCCCACGCGTCGAACGCGAGTTCCGCGGCTTTCTGCTTGTCCTGCATCCCACTGAAATCATACGCGTCCGCCGGTCCTTTAAGCGAAATCTCGATGATGCTGTTCCAGTACCGGAACATGCTTGTCCCCATCGCCGCCGATTCGCGGGCGAATATTTCCGCCCCCCACACGATGTCGTAGCCGAGTTCGAGCACGTCGGGTATCGTCGTGGCAGGCGAGCCGAATGCGATGCCGATGCCGCCGTCCCATCCCGTGAACCGGTAATGGCTCTCTTCCATCGGCGCATTCCTTTCGCCTCCGGTATCCGCCGCCGGGTTATTCAGCGATGGCGACGCCGCTACTAGTAGGGTTTCGCACTTGCACGCCAGCAATGCTGCGACGATTATAAAGCCGTACCAGTAGATCGGTCGGCCGAAGATAAAAAAACATGCCGATTGCATAACCTCACCCCTTTTTTTAGTGTTGGTTCCATTTCATCATAATCTGGTAGTAGGCTTCCGCGGCGGCTTCAATATTGGATACAAGGCAATATTCGTCCGTCTTGTGAATCCGGGCCAGATCGCCCGGGCCGAGAATAATGACCGGTGGGTTGTCCAGGGCGGAGGCAAGTGCGGACGCATCCGTAAAATAGTTGATCCCGCGCGGTGCAGGTCGCACTTTAAGAATAGGTTCCATTATTCCAAATACATCCTGAATCCAAGGATGATTGGCATCGGTTTCAACCGGCGGGCAATCCAGGCGTCGGTTACTGATCCGAGCGTCATCCCCCAGGCAATCTTCAATCTGGCGGTAGATGGCCTCATGCGACTGGCCCGGAATTGTCCGGATATCCACAGAAAACATTGCGCATTCCGGCACGATATTGATGGCGTTGCCGCCGGTAATTGTACCGATATTCAGAGTGGGTGCGCCCAGGATGGGATTGTTCGGTGTTGGGAAGAACAACGCCTGCAGTCGCAGAATGGCCCGGGCTGCCTTGTAAATTGCATTCACGCCTTTATCCGGCACGGAGCCGTGCGCCGCCACCCCGTCCGCTTGCGCATCCAGCCAGATTACGCCCTTGTGGGCGATGCACGGGTAGTTCAAGGTAGGTTCTCCGACCACCAGGGCGCCAGCCGGCGGCAGGCGTTGGGTAGATTGGGCCAGGAAACGTGCTCCTTGACAGCCAGCCTCTTCCCCCGCAGTCAAAATGAGCATAATGTTAGTTTTACCGTGGGATACCTGGGCAGCCCGCAAGGCGGCCGTCACCATGGCGGCCACGCCGCCCTTCATGTCGGACGTGCCGATACCATATAGCTTGTCGCCTTCGATACTGCCGCCGAAGGGGTCCCGGCTCCACGGCATTACGCCAAGCGGCACCGTATCCAGGTGGCCAGTGAAACAAACGGGCCGGCGTTCACCCTGTCTGTTAGTCCAATCGTGGACATCGGTCCATGCGATCAGGCAGGTGCGTGCTTCCGCAAACTCCAGATACCGGGTTTTGAAACCGGCCTTTTCGAGCAGGCCACCGAGGAACTTTGCGCAGTCGCGTTCCTGTCCCGGCGGATTCATGGTTTTCAGCGCAATAAGACGGCGAGTTAAATCAATGGGGTTCATGGTGCGTATTAAATATTAGGAATGCCGACATTCGACTACGCCGTGCAACATCGGGATTGAATGCATGGCCATTAACGCTGTCGGCTAATGAGAACTAAATTCAAGAATAACTTATATTTCAAGCTTTACAACAACAAGATTTACATAACAATCACATAGCGTACATCGAAGTATGGAAATGGAGGTAACCTCGTGACTGGTCTGCAACGTACACTGGATTTTCTCGAGGATAAACCCGTCGATCGCCCGCCCTGCCATCCCATCATCATGCGCTGGGCCGCGCGCTACGCGGGCGTGAGCTACCGGGACTTTTGCCTGGACTACCGGAAGAAGTGCGACGCCATGATCCAGTGTGCGGACGATTTCGACCTCGACTGGGTCACCGTTATGTCCGATGCCTACTGCGAGGCCTCGGCCTTCGGCCTGCACATCGAATATCCCGAGGACGACCTGCCGATTGACGTTAGTGGGCACCTGGCCGACCTCGCCGCGGTCGGCAGGCTTCAGCCTTTCCGTACTCTTGAGCACCAGCGCACGGCCAACCGGGTTAAGGAAATCCGCGAGTTCAAGCGGCGCGTGGGCAATCGTTACTTTATCCTTGGCTGGGTGGAGGGCCCGGTGGCCGAGTACGCCGACTTGCGCGGCGTGTCCAGCGCGGCCATGGATTTTGTCGATGACCCGGACACCGTTATGAAGGCGATGAACGTCATTGTGGACTGTGCGCTGGATTTCATTACGCACCAGGTTGAGGCCGGTGCCCATGCCATTGGGATTGGCGACGCCTTCTGTTCGCAGATCGGGCCCGAACTGTACCGCCAGTTCGCCTGGGAAGGCGAACGGCGCATGGTTCAGCACATCCACCACTTGGGCGTGAAGGCCAAGCTGCACATCTGCGGCAACACGAAGGCGATCCTGAGCGACATGATCCGGACCGGGGCGGACATTGTGGACGTGGATCATCTTGTGCCAGGCATGGCCGAGTTAGCGCCGTTGCTTGGCCCGAACCAGGTGCTGTCCGGCAAGACCGACCCGGTGAGCGTGATCCAGGATGGTACACCAGATCAGATCTGTAAGAGCGTGCAGGACTGTCAAGTGCAGGCCAACGGTCGCTGCATCGTGTCCGCCGGTTGCGAAATCACCCCCGACACCTCGCAGACGAACTTCCGTGTTTTCCGGGCGGCGGCTGACGCATGCGAGCCGCTTCTATCAAAAGAGGACTAATGACGGCACAGATTGATTTGGTTAATGACAGGAAAGAACGGGGACAACCCGCCGGAGAAATCATCACCGAGGTGTCTCGCAAGGGAATGCGAAACGCCATTATCGGCGCCTGCTATAAAATATTGTCCACGTCCATTTTAACTAACGGGCTGATGCTGATCTACATGACCGCGCTGAAGCTGGATGGCACGACCATTCTTTTGTTGTTGTCATTGTGCAATGGCGTGATGGCATTTTCCCTGATTCCCTGTGCCCACCTGGCGGATGTCTACGGGAAACGACGGATTACCCTGTGGGGGATCGCACTGTGCGGCATCGGGTTCGTTTTTATTCCTTTGGCCGCCTGGGTGTCGGCGGGGATGGTGGTTGTGCTGTTGGGCCTGGGGCTTGCGTTGTTCGGGATTGGCCAGGCGGGACAGATGGGGCCTTGGTATGCCCTCTTGGCGCCGATTGTCCCTGCCTTTTATCGTGGTCGTTTTTTTGGCGCGATGCGCGTTTCATGGCAGGTGTGCGCGGTAATTCTCGCCGGCCTGATTGCCCTGTTACTGCCCCGGGAGACCTCGTTGCCCTTGCTGGCCGGGGTGTTGATTGTTCTCGGGTTTTCGATCCTGCCTTGGGGTATATATTTTGCGCGGATTCCCGAATTGGAGCGGGCGACCTGTTCGACCCGGAATTTGCCCCGGGATTTTGGGAGCATACTGCGGAGCGGGGGATATCTCCCGTTTTGTGCCTATCTCTTTATCATTGCCCTTTTTACCGGCGGGTGTCTGGCGATGTTCGGCCTGGTGGAAAAACAGGTTTTGGGGATGGATGACAGCAAGGTGATGATATTGGCAAATCTGACGATGATCGGGGCGGTGATCGGATATTATTTTGGTGGCAAGGCGGTGGACCGGATCGGGACAAAGCCGGTTTTTTTGATTTGCCATTTCGGTTACGGGGCATCCCTGGCGTTGTTCGTAATGCGCGACAGCCTGTTCCTGCCGCCCCTTTACCTGCTGGCGGTGACACATGCGGTGTTTGGTGGATTGGCGGCGGCGGGATCAATTGCCTTTGCGACGGAGATGCTTGCTTTGATCCCGGCAGTACGCAAATCGCTTTCGACTTCAATCTGTACCACGATGACCATGGCCGGTGCGGCGTTGTCGGGACTATTGGGTGCATGGGGGATCCGGCTGGGGATTTTTTCCGAATCCTGGACTTTGGCGGGCGGATCCCGGAGTGCTTATGATGCGGTCTTGATGGTGTATGCGGTGTTGATCGTGTTGATGACCGTAACGTTGGGGTTGATCCCATCCGTGGTGGGGCGTCCCGACCTGCGCGGCGGCCCGACGGTGGTTTAAGACGGGTATCCGCGCGAGTTGTTATCGCCTAACGCAAGCAAACAAGAACAATTCTTTATGGGGTTAGTTATGAAAATTACATTAGGCAAACGAAAGCTGGGATTATGGCTCATGAGTTGGCTGGCAATGGCGCCGCTGGGTATGGGCATTGAATTTATCCAGACCAACCAATATGCATTGGCAACCAATGAAACGCTACCTGCAGAGCTCTGGCTTTTGGCCGGACGCATCACGCTGGCGGGTCAGGCGCATGACGATTTGTTCCTGATGGGGGCATCCGATACGATGAAGTCGGATGGGACCAATGGCGTCGTTACGCTTGAGGGCGAGTACCGGAATGATGTCTGGGCCCTGGGTAATATCGTTGATCTGAGCGGGCAGGTCCGCGATCATGCGCGGTTCCTGGCCCGGACGGTGACGGTCAGCGGTTCCATCGCGCGGGGCGCCTTGTTGATGGGGTCGGCCGTACATTTGACCAAGACTTCACAATTGGATGGCGATGCGTGGCTGATGGGTGAAAATCTCATTGCGGAAGGAATCGTTCAGGGCCGGTTAACCATGATGGGGCAGAATGTGACCCTGGCCGGAACGTTTGCTACCAATGTTCATGTGATGGCCCAGGATATCGTGGTCCTGCCGGGAACCAAGATTGATGGAAATCTGGTGTATCGCTCGGCATCAGAATTGATTCTGGACAAAGACGTCAAGCTGGGCGGCCAACTGATCCGGGAACCCATGCCGGCCTCCCCGTCGGGAGGGTTTTTCTCGCCCTTTCAATCGGTGGTTGTTCAACTTTGGCTTTTTGCCGCGGCCCTGGTGGTCGGCGCAATTTTTTTCTGGTTATTTCCGCAGGTTGGCCAGCAGGCGGTGGCGCATCTGGCGACCTCGTTCTGGAAATGTCTGTTGGTCGGTTTCTTTGTTTTGGCCCTGAGTCCCATGGTCTGTCTGCTGGCGGCCATTTCCCTGGTGGGCTTGCCATTCAGTCTGCTGGTTATGACGGTCCTGGGGATATTGATGTATTTAAGCAAGCTGGTGGTGGCCGTATATATTGGACGCCTCGGTTTTTTAGGGCACCGGAACGCCAGTTTTGTCTGGGCGTTTTTCCTTGGCTTATTGTTCCTCTATATTGGTGCCAGCGCCGGTGTGGTGGGCATTATCGTCTGGTTCCTGATTGTCTGTGCGGGAACGGGCAGTCTCGTGCTCACATTATGCGGCCGCAAACTGCCGGCGATCCTCACCCAGTCCAACCTCCCCGGGGGCTCGGTCTGATTAAAAACTGGTTGGAAGGAGTTCAGTGTTCGGTGTTCGGTATATGACTGAGATCACAAAAGTCTTGTCTCTTGCCTGACTACTCGTAATGTTGCATCCGTAAGCAGACGGACTGGTTCATCGCTCATGCTTCTCCGAACACTGAACACCGAACACCTTGTTACGGCTCATTCGGCCGCGTAAAGACTTCGGCTTTCAGGGTGGGACGGGCAAAAGAGTATAGTTCCCATTTCAACCACTGGTTTGGGGCCGGCTTGTCCGGGAGTGTCAGGGCGGATACCTGGATGTGAATGGGGCCATTCGTGGATTGCCCGGCAGCCAAGAGCGTCTCCATTGGAATAATGCGGCTTGCACTCAGCGTCTGGCTGATCGCAAAGCGCAAGGCCTGCGTGTCCCGCGCCGCCTGCTCCAGCTTGAGCGTAGTCATCTGTGTTTCCAGCGCCACAGTGGCGATCAGGGTGATCACGATCAGGGCAACCAGCGCTTCAATCAATGTGAATCCCTGGTTCATGGGGCATATCCGCACATAAAGACGTGCGGATAATGGTCAATGGATAATGGTGGATGGTCAATGAAGGAAGCTGCATGCAGCTTTTCCGCCGAACCATGTGAGATTGCGTTTCTACCTCCCATAGCCGTTGAATTACTGACGTTTAAGTTTGCCGATAGCATTGTCCATTAACCATAAACCATTGACCATTCCCGATCCGTGCGCCGTTACGCGCGGATCGGGGCGTTTTACAGATCGGAGCTGGAAAGATCGCCGGCCGTCCCCGTGCCGCCCGGTTCGCCATCACTGCCATAGGAGATGACTTCGAACGTCTCGTTACTGCGCCCCGGCGCCAGGTATAAATAATCGCGGCTCCATGGATCCTTCGGGAGCTTGCGGCTGTCCAGGTAGCCATCCTCCGGATATTTATCGGGGATGGGCGCAATGGTCGGCTTGACGCACAGTGCGTTCAGGCCCTGTTGCTGGGTCGGAACCTGGTTCTGCTCCATGCGGTAGAGCTGAAGGGCGCTTTTAAAGTTTTTAATCTGGAGGGTGGCCGCCGTGACCTTGGCCTCTCCCGGATGCCGAAGCACACCGACCCCGACGATCCCTGCCAGGATCGAAATGATCAGCACAACCACCAGGATTTCAATTAACGTGAACCCGTTGTTTGTTCGTGGCATATGACTTGGTCCTTTTATGCCCGGCATGGAATCAAGCACTAACAAACATACTATAGCGCGCCGGTGGGCGTTTGTCATCGTTAATTTAATACACAGGAATTTAAAAGCAGGTAGGAGGGGCGCTACCCCAAGCTCCGCAATGCTACGCATAGCGTTGCAGGCGGGCCGTCGCCGCATCCCGCCGTGGGCGGGGTAAGCATAATGTTTACCCCGCATTTCGCGTGGCGCCTCCAACATGAAATAGTTGCCGAAGGCCCAATCAAATGTTTACTGCGGGGGCGGACGAGCGCCACGCATGGGCCCGTGCTT
>VSJD01000126.1 GCA_008636095.1 Kiritimatiellota bacterium
CTGCATCCGTTGCATGATCTGGTCCAGCTTCTGCTGTTGCTTGGGTAGCAGGTGCGGTTTCATTTCGTCCTTCGCCTGCTGGAAGATCGCCTGGACTTCCGGCTGATGCCGCTCGCGCACGTCGGACAACGCCTTAAGCTGGGCATCCACAATGCGCTTAATTTCGATTTGTTGGGGCTTGGTGAGTTGAAGCTGGCGGGTCAGATGGCGCATCATCATCTTGCACTGGGCAGCCGGCCGGTCTTGCATGGCCCGGGCGAAGCGATGCTTGAGGGCAAGTTGACTGCCGGCTATGCCGAACACCAGCCCAAGCATAAAAACCAACCCGTAACGGAGTATGACTTGCCATCGTTGCATGATCGCCTCCTGTTTCCAAAACTAAGTTTACATATCTACCAGCATCATATTGACGGTCAAACCGGCCGGATCATCCAGAAACAACCCGGCCAAAACAGCGTCCGCGCTCAGGTCGTTGAACGCATACCAGCCAATACCGATCACCAGGCAGGCGGCGACAGCGGCTGCCCATGACCACACTGTTGCGGACTCATAGACTCTGCCGGGTGATTTCGCCCTTCTTCGCCAGGAAGCCCTATGGCTTGCCACAGGAAGGAATGGCGTTTCAGGCTTCGCAGGGTTCCGCAAAAACTCGACCTGCGTAGCCAGCACTACTCCGGCGGAGCAGGTTGCCCCGCGGCTTCCTGCATCGCCAAGGCTATGCAGGACAAGTGCCGCGGGGTGCTTCACCTCCAGCGGGCCGATTCGGCGGATTTCCGCCATGACTCCGTCCTGCCAATCCGCTCCACCGGTGATGACCGGTCCGCCGACAAGGGGCTCGGACGAACGCCCGGCATTCCACAATGCGCGTTCGATGCGATCCACGGTTTTATTGGGTTTCACGGCGTGGCTCCTCCTCGTGTTTCAGTAATTTTCCGATTATCCGCCGCATTCGCCGGCGCGCCCGATGAGCGCGCACCTTGACATTAATGGGGCTCCATTCCATCAATCGGGCGATTTCCCGCACCGATCGCTCCTCAAGGTGGAGGAGGGTCACCAGCGTCCGATCCTCAGCGCTTAATCGTTCGAGCGCGTAAACCAGTAATTCGCGCGTTGCCTGCCGGGATGTCTGCCGATCAAATATTTCCTGGGACTCCGTTTGGCTGGCCCGGTCCAGCCAAGTCTGAGTTTCGTTCGACAGATCTTTGAACACACAACAGACTGGCTGGCGACTTGCCCGGCGCCAGAATGTAAAACACTGCCGCACGGCAATGCCGGCCAGCCAGTGCCGGAACTCGGCTGTGCCCCGGTAGGTCGGCAGGGCTTTATAGGCTTCAACAAAAATATCGTGCGCCAACTCCTCAGCACGATCCGGTGGGACATGCTTAAGCACGATAGCAAATACCCATGCCCGGTAACGGGTCAGCAGGCCGGCAAACGCGTTGATATTCCCCTGCTGAACGCGTTCAATGATTGCCCGGTCACTGCCAGGCTCCGCCAGCGTGTCCCGCCGACCAGGCTCCGCCGGAGCGTTACGCCCAGGCGAGAGCGGCCTCGCGAAGAGGGAAGCGCTTCCTCCGTCGCCAAGGCTATGGCGGACAAGTCGCCCAGGCGAGTCGGCCGCGCTGTCGCTGTTCATGGCATATCCCGTCCAGCGTGCCGGCGGCGATCCGGGCGCCGCCGCCGTCTTTAAGCGCCCTGTTTATGGTGCGCTGTGATCATCAATTTGTTTGTCCATTTTGCCGCGTCCCTTGGCGAATCGCTTATGCATGCTGCTTTGCGCATCAGCCCGTATCTTGTCCAAAGCGGCCTGCTGGTCGCTGGTCAGCACGGCGCGAATTTGGCCGGCGACTTTGGCACGCAGTACGGTGGCTTCTTCACCCGCCGCAGCGGCCTTCTTGCAGGCGGCACGCACGGATTGCTCATCAAAAGGTCCGACCTGAATCTGGTGGTTCAGTGCCTTGCGCGTCTCCTGCCACTGGGTTGCGGCGGCCTTCATGGATTCCTGGTTCAGTTTCACGATTGACGCAATCTGCTGGCTCTGGTCGGCCGTCAGATTCAACTGCTCAAACTCCGCCATGAATCGGCCGCCAAGGCCTTGGCCCTTATGCGGGCGTTGGGCGGTAGCATTGGTTTCACCCGATACGGGGCAAGCCACACCTGCCGCCAGCATACCGATCGCCACCGCACAGATCAATCCTCGGTTCGTACTCATTGCGCGCCTCCTTGGTTTGACGGTTTCGTTCCTTGCTTCTGTGTATGAAGTCGCTGGCCGACGCGTTCGGGTTACAAGAAAGAACGCCTTTTGTTTCCAAACTAAACAGTGGAAAAAGTGCGAGGCATGGCGTATAGTGCATTTTACAAAACACGGAGGGCAGAGACTTTCATGGCGGAACAAGTGGTCATTATCGGAGGAGGTCCGGCCGGCTGGACGGCGGCAATTTACGCGGCGCGGGCCAATCTGAATCCCGTGGTTGTGGAGGGCGGCCAGCCCGGAGGCCAGTTGACCACCACCACCAGCGTTGAGAACTTTCCGGGGTTTCCAGAAGGTTTGGATGGTACCCAGCTCATGCTCCAGATGCGGGCGCAGGCTGAGCGGTTCGGCACACGTATCCAAAGCGGGGAGGTGTCGGCCGTGGATTTTAAGCGTCAGCCGTTTCGATTAAAGCTCGATGACGGCCAGGAGCTGGAGACCCAGGCCGTGATTATCGCCACCGGCGCCAGCGCGCAATACATGGGTTTGGTGTCGGAACAAAAATTGCTGGGGCGGGGCGTTTCCGGGTGTGCCACCTGCGATGGGGCCCTTTATCGCGGCAAGCCGGTGGCCGTGGTGGGCGGGGGCGACACTGCCATGGAAGACGCGCTGTTTCTCACGCGGTTTGCCGCGCAGGTCACGGTAATTCACCGGCGGGATGAGTTCCGGGCGTCGCGGATCATGGCGGAGCGCGTTAAACAACATCCCAAAATAAAAATTATGTGGAATACGGTGGTGGACGAAGTACTTGATGTAGCACGGGAAGAAGTTACCGGATTACGTCTGAAGAACGTTAAAACGGGCGCGCTCACGGAATTACCAGTGGCCGGCGTCTTTATCGCCATTGGCCACCAGCCGAATACAAAAGCGTTTGTCGGCCAAGTGAATATGGATGATAAGAGCTATATCCTGACCGAGCAAACCCGGACCAATGTGCCGGGTGTCTTTGCCGCCGGTGATGTGCAGGACCACGTATATCGCCAGGCCGTTACGGCGGCCGGTTCCGGCTGTATGGCGGCGATTGAGGTGGAGCGCTATTTGAAGCACTGAGGTCAGACGCCAGACGACGGACGACGGACAATACAGCGATCTGGAATATCAAATTGAAAATCGGCAACCAGGCTCCGCCAAAGCGCTTCGCCCAGGCGAGTCGAAAATTGAAAATTAATAGAGGCTGACCTCTGATCGCTGACTTCTGACTACTGGTTTTAATTATGTCGAAACACCCCCCATCCAAAGAATTGGTCCAGCAGTGGACCTCCTATAAGCGGTTGATCGGCTACGCCCGGCCCTATATGGTGCGGTTGATTGTAGGTGGTGTCTTCGGCGTTGTGTTTGCCGGGTCCACCACCGGCTTGCTGGTGGCGTTGCGTGATATTCTGCGCAATGTCTTGCAGAACACGTCATGGACTACTGTCATTCTGACAGCACTCTGCTTGCTGATTTTAGCGGCGGGGCGAGGTGTTGGCCAGTTCTTGAGCGAATATTTCATGCAATGGGTTGGGAACAAGGTGGTCATGGACATGCGCGTGGCGACCTTTGCGCATCTCCAGGAGCTTTCGATGCGGTATTTTTCAAAGAGTAAGACCGGCGAACTGATTTCGCGTACGATCAACGACTCGATGATGATCGAACGGGCAGTTTCCGTGGTGCTGGGCGACCTGGTCAAGGAACCCTTTGTGTTGCTGGGCGCGGTCGGGTTCCTGTTCTGGCTGGATCCCAAGCTGGCCTTCGCCAGCCTGGTGCTGTTTCCCATCTGTATCATTCCCATTGCGATCTTTGGCCGGCGCGTGCGGCGCTATGCCAGGCACGGCCAGGAGCGTTTAGCGGCGCTGGTGTCCATCATGCAGGAGGCGCTGATGGGCATTCGCATTGTCAAGGCATTCGGCATGGAAGGCTACGAGGTGGCGCGGTTCACGGAGCAGTGTCAATTGTTCTTTAACCGCATCATGCGTGTGACCCGCGACAAGGCCGTTATTGAACCGCTGATCGTGTTCATCTCATCGATTGGCTTGGCCTTGGTCCTGTTCTATACCCGCTGGGTGCATATGCCGGTGGAAGATCTGCTCACCTTTGCCGCCGCCATGGTGTTGATGTATGAGCCGGTTAAAAAGCTCAGTAAAATTCACCTGCACATCCAGCAGACCTCGGCCGCGGCGGACCGCATTTTTGAAATCCTGGATACGCCTGTGGCGATCAAGGATGCGACGGACACCCGTGTCCTGAGGGACCGCATCGCTAATCTGTGTTTTGACAATGTCCAGTTTGCCTATGATGCCAAGCCCGTGTTATGTGACGTTGCTTTTACCGTGGCCGCCGGCGAGCGCGTGGCCATCGTGGGCGGATCCGGGGCAGGCAAAACAACATTGGTCAACTTGATCCCGCGTTTTTATGATGTCACCGGCGGGAGCCTGCTGATCAACGGCGCCGATATCCGGTGCTTCACGCTGAAATCCCTGCGCGCGCAGATCGGAATGGTGACCCAGGAGACGATTCTTTTCAACGACACCGTTATGGCCAACATTGCTTACGGGCATGCCGACGCCTCTGCCGCTGCCATTGAACAGGCGGCCCGGCGTGCCTATGCCCACGAATTCATCCTGCAGATGCCGGAGGGTTACAATACGGTTATTGGCGAGCGCGGTGTGCGCCTCTCGGGAGGCCAGTGCCAGCGCCTGGCCATCGCGCGGGCGATTCTGCGCAATCCGCCCATCCTGATCCTGGATGAGGCCACCAGTGCGTTGGATACGGAGTCGGAACGGCTGGTCCAGGCGGCGCTCGACGACCTCATGGAGGGCCGCACGGTGTTTGCCATCGCCCATCGCCTGTCCACCGTTATCCACTGCGACCGGATTATCGTGCTGGACGAGGGGCGGATTGTGGAATCCGGGAAGCACCAGGAACTGCTGGACCGGAATGGGATGTATCGGCGGCTCTATGATCTGCAGTTTGCGCCGGCCGTGGACGATTCGGAGTAACGGCCCGGAGGTCCGCAACCAAAGCAAACGTCGAACTTCCAACACCAGGCTCCGCCGAAGCGCTTCGCCCAGGCGAGTCGAACGCCCAACGCCCAATGGAGGAAACATTACGCCGGATTTGTCATTCGACGTTCGATGTTCGGCGTTGGATGTTGGGTGTTTGCTTGTGCCTTAGGCAGGTTTAATCAGCGGCTGCGCCGGTAGTTGCACAGGATATCCCGCACGTAGCGGCGGGTGGATGGATAGGTGATTTCGTTCCAGAACACGTTAGGATCGTTCTGGTCGCGCGCGGCCCATCTTAAAGCATTCGAACGCCCGGCGTTGTATTCTGCCAGGGCGTAGGGCAGGGGATTGGCCTTGGGCTTGGCCGACCAATACTGAATGGCGCGGTGCAGATACCATGTCCCGACGCGAATATTGATCTCCGGCTTGAACAGGTCCTGGCGGAGCGGGATGGGTTCGCGCGCGGCCGTTGCCCAATCGTGGGCCGCGTTTTGCGTAACTTGCATTAGCCCGATTTCCCTGTTCCTGCCGATATGCCGGCGGTTGAAGTGACTTTCCCGCCAGATGACTGCCCGGATTAGCTTCGTATCCACCTCGTATTCCCGACCGGTTTCGGCGATAATTTTGTCATAGGCGTGGGTATAAAAGTAAAAGGCAATACCGGCGGCGCCGGTCATCAGCAATCCGATTACCAGCGTTATGACGGCAAGATGCAGGATTTGTCTTGTCATGCCCAGTTCCACAAGCCAATATTAAATCAAATGAATGGAATGGGTCAATTGGAAAAGCAAGGAGGATTTCATGCCTCGTAATGAAATGTCTGAGCTGTCGTCGTCCTCTTCGGCGGAATGGCGTCGCAATTTTACGCATTGGGCGTCCGCCTCGCGGGGCGTTCTGGCGCTAATAATCCTGGTGGTGCTCTTCCCGTTATGGTTCTGGTTTTTCTGCCGCATTGAGCCCGGGCCGGGCGAGATGGCGATCCTTATCCATAAGACCGGCAAAGATTTACCGTCGGGCGAGATCCTGGCGACTAAGCCGGACCAGAAGGGCATCCGGCTGGAGGTATTGCCGGAAGGCCGCTATTTCCGGAATCCCTATTCCTGGGGTTGGCAGATCAAGCCCATCACGGATATTCCCGCCGGCAAGGTCTGCGTGCAGACCCGTCTCTACGGCCAGGACCTGCCGCCGGGAAAAATTATCGCGGAAGAGGGCAACAAGGGCATTATGGCCGAGGTGCTTCGCCCGGGCAAGTACCGCATCAATCCCTACGCCTACCAGGTGCGACTGTTCGATGCCATCAATATCCGGGCCGGTTCGGTGGGTGTTGTGGATTCGCAGATCGGCCTGGATGCCTTGAACGACAACCTGCCGCCGGAACAGCGCAACCAGTTCCTGGTGGCCAAGGGCATGAAGGGGGTTTTGCCGGAAGTGCTCGACCCTGGTACCTATTACCTCAATCCTTACCTTTACACGGTGGCCGAGGTCAACCTGCAAAGTCAGCGGTTCGAGCTGAGCGGCGAGGATGCCATCACGTTCCTCACCATGGACGGGTTTACCGTTAACGTGGAAGGCACCATCGAGTTTGCCCTCAACCGCGACAAGGCGGCCCTGTTGACCCATCGCGTTGGGGACATGGATGATATCGTGCGCAAGGTGATTATGCCCCGCGCGCGCGGATTCAGCCGGCTGGAAGGCAGTAAGAACCCGGCCATCAATTATATCGGGGGCGAGACGCGCCAGAAGTTCCAGGACAGCTTGGAAGTGCACCTGCGCGAGAAGTGCCAGGAATGGGGGGTGGCCATCAAGTCGGTCCTGGTCCGCAATATCATCGTGCCGGAGGAAATTGCCAGCATCATCCGCGACCGCGAAGTGGCTGTCCAGAACGCCAAAAAATTCGAACAGCAGATTGCGCAGGCCCGGTCCAAGGCCGAACTGACCCGCCAGGAAATGCTGGCCGAGCAGAACCGCGAGAAGGTGACGGCGGAAACGGCGCGCATCCGCGCCGTGATCGCCGCCAAGCAGGAACAGGAGGTCCGTACGATCGCCGCTAAAAAGGATTTTGAAGTGGCCAAACTGGATAACGAGGCGGCCGCCTTCCAGGCGCAGTCCATCCTGCTTAAGGCCGGTGCCGAGCGCGACGTCATCCGTCTGAACAACAAGGCCCAGGCGGATGTGTTTGCCGCCCAGGCCAAGGCGTTCGGGACGGGCCTGAACTATGCGCGTTACGTATTTTATCAGCGTGTCGGTCCGCACATCAAGAATGTGATCAGTTCGGATGAGTCGGGTGGATGGGGGGCGTTATTTCAACCGCTCCTGCCGGCGACGAAGGAAGGAGGCGCCAAATGAAGAATGTAACCAGTGCCATCATATGGCTGCTGATCCCGTGTGCTTTTGCGTGGTTTGTCTGGGAATGGGGTTTCTGCCGGTTTTATGTGCCGCCGGAATACATGGCGATCGTCACGGCGAAGACGGGCGATTTACTGCCGCCGGGCCAGATCCTGGCCAAGAAAGGGCAGAAGGGCGTACAGGAGGATGTGCTGGGCGAAGGCCGGCATTTCCGCAATCCGTTCCTGTTCGAGTGGCAGGTCATGCCGTTGATAAAGATCCTGCCGGGCAAAATCGGCATCGTGACCTCCAAGGTGGGTACGGAATTGCCGGAAGACGAGTTCTTGGCGATGCCGGGGCAAAAGGGTATTTGGCGCCGCGTATTGGGGCCGGGCAAGTACCGCCTGAACCAGCAGGGTTACCAGGTGGATATCATTGATGCCATCAGTATTCCAATGGGCTACGTGGGCGTGGTTACTTCGCTTTCGGGCGACCAGGCGCCCTCCGGTGGCTTTGCAGCGCGTAACCAAAAGGGCGTATGCCAGGATATTCTCCAGCCGGGGCTATATTACGTCAACCCGAAGGAATTTACCGTGGACGTGCTGGAGGTCGGCGTGAACCAGGTGTCGCTCCTGGGCGTAAAGGGCAGTGAGGTCATTACCAAGCGGCAAATTGCCACCCAGAACAAAGCGGCGAATGAACTCCAGCGGAACGTGCTCATGGAACAGCGCGAAAAACGCGAGGATTACATCGAACAATCGCAGAGCCTCGGCGCGGTATCCAAGACGCTTGCCCGTGTACCGGGCAAACCGCCTGTAAGTCCAGCCGGCAAGCTCAAAAAAACCGGAGAGGAAGTCAAAGTGCGGGATGAAAAGACCCTGCAAATTTTTGCCTTGAGCCAGTTTGTGGAGTTCCCCTCCAAGGACGGATTCACCATCAGCCTGGACATGACCGTGGAATTCGAACTCCTGCCGGAATCCGTGGCCGTGGTGTTCCGGACATATGGCGACTTACCGGCCGTCGTGGACAAGATCATTCTGCCTCAGATTTTGTCCGTGTCACGGCTCAAAGGTTCGGCCTACGGCGCCAAGGATTTCATTGTCGGCGAAGGGCGCGAGAAGTTCCAGAACGACCTGACCGAAACCCTGGCCAATACCTTAAAAACCAAGAACATCATCATCCATAACGCACTCATCCGGCACGTGGGTGTGCCGATGCAAATCCTTGACCCGATCCAACAGGCCAGTATTGCCGTGGAGCAGGATCTGACCAACAAGGAAATGCAGAATACGGCCAAAAAACAGGCCGAGTTGAATACGGATATGGGTCTGATTGAGCAGAAACGGGAGCAGGTCGTCCAGGAAACCGAAAAGTTGAAGGCGGAAATCAATGCCGACCAGGAGAAGCAGGTGGCCGAAACCTATGCCCTGGCCTCGAAGAACGTGGCGGAAATCGAGAAAGATTCGGCCGCCATCCGGGCCGATAAAGTCCGCAAGCTTGGGGAAGCCGACGCCAAGGTCATTCAAATGGTTGAGGGTGAAAAGGCCGGCGGCCAACTCATGAAAGCGCAGGCGTTTGGCGACGCGCAAGCCTACAGCCTGTGGGAATTGGCAAGCGCGCTGACCGATGAACTGAAAATCACGATTCTGCATGCCGGTCCCGGCACGCTCTGGACGGATTTAGAGAAAGCCAAGCTCGGCGAACTGGGTGGCGCGAAACTGCTCATGGAACCGGCCAAACCGGCCAAATAGGAGGATGTTTCATGCTTCGCAATCTCAGTCCGCAGCTGATGTTTGAAAAAATCGCCCAGGAACACAAGCCGATCTGCCGCTTCAGAGCGCCCCGGCAACGCTTCGCTCAATGGAAGAAATCAACTTGGCCGAAGGTGCTGGCCACCTTGGGAGATCTCCCGCCAAGGGTTCCTTTAAATCCCGAATTAATCGCGGAATTCGAGCACGATGGCCTGCTTAAGCAACGCTGGCTGATTGACGTTGGCCCCCATATTTCCGCTGTTTTTTTAATCAATCGTCCCAAGCAAATCAAGTCGGGCGAAAAGCGGCCGGCCATTTTGTGCTGGCACGGGCATGGCCTGTTCGGCAAGGCCCCCGTCATGGGGGACGACTCCAGCCTGGAAATGCGCGAATCAATTAAACAACACAATTATAATTATGGCCACCAGATGGCCAAGGCCGGTTTTGTCACCTATGCGATTGATTGGATAGGGTGCGGTGATCGAAATGACAGCCGAAAACCGAACCACCTGAATCAGAACGGCAACCGGGACTGGTGTAATTTATATTATCTGCATGCCACCATGCTCGGCATGACTTCAATTTCCATCAATGTTACCCACGGCATGGCGGCAACCGATTTTGCCTGCACTTTTCCTTTCGTTGATAAAACTAAGTTGGGCGTAATGGGCTTAAGCGGCGGTGGCACGATG
>VSJD01000071.1 GCA_008636095.1 Kiritimatiellota bacterium
ACGACCTGGACAGCGCTGTGCGACAAGCGGATGAAAGCCGTCGAAATAATCTGTTATAGCGATTTGTGGGCTTACTTTGGCATCCGCGATATTAATTATTGCGGGATGCAGGTTGCCCCGGGATTGTTCAAACTTGTTGATCTGCCCGATTTGCAGGGACTCATTGCACCCAAGCCGCTCTTGATTGATATCGGCGTCTATGACACTTGTTTTTTGATTGACGGGGCCATGATGTGTTTTCAAAAACTGGAGAAAATATATAAGGCGGCCGGCGCCGGAAAAAATATTGAATTGGATCTCTTCCCGGGCGAGCATTCCTGGGGTGGGCATAAATCCGTTAATTTTTTTAATCGTTATTTAAAAGCAACGCCGGAAGTTCATTCATAGGAATTGCAAAACATAGCGGTTCTAACGAACCGCAGCTACACCAGTTTGGTGTAGGGGCCGTTCGCGAGAACGGCTAAGTTGGCCCCGCAGCGGGGCCTAATCTAACAGTGCAAGAGTTAACGGTTCAAAGATATAAACGGGGTGACAAAATCATGACACGTCGAAAACGGTACGTGCAGGTAGGAGTGGGCGCGCGGTCACGGGGTTATACGGTGGCGCTCGTCAAAACCATGAAGTCCACGTGCGAACTGGTCGGTATCTGCGATACCAACCGTGGCCGCATGGAACTGTGCAATCGAAAGATAGTGAAGGACTTGAAGGGCAAAGCCGTGCCCATGTTCCTGGACACGGAGTTTGACGCCATGATCCGGCGATTGAAACCGGACGTCGTGGTGGTCACCTCGGTGGATTGCTTCCATGACCAGTATATCGTCCGCGCCATGGATTTGGGGTGCGACGTCGTTTCCGAAAAGCCGATGACGACTGACGCGAAGAAATGCCAGCGTATTGTGGACGCTGTTAACCGCACCGGCCGTGACCTGAAGGTCACGTTCAACTGCCGCTATATGCCTGCCATGGTTCAGGTCAAGGACCTGCTCATGCAGGGCGTCATCGGTAAGATCCTGTCGGTGGATGTGCACTGGATCCTCGATGTGGATCACGGTGCCAGTTATTTTCGGCGTTGGCACAGCGAGATTGGCAAATCGGGGGGCTTACTGCTTCACAAGGCCACCCATCACCTTGATCTGGCGAACTGGTTTCTTTCGGCTAATCCGGTGGAAGTGTTTGCCATGGGCGGCCGGCGCTTTTACGGCGCGCAAAGCGGGATGGTCAAGCGTTACGGCCTGCAGGGGCACAGCGAGCGTTGCCTGACCTGTCGGCGTCGTGGAAAATGCCCGTTCTTTATGGACATTCGTAAATCCGCGGATCTTAAGGGGATGTATCTGAATTGTGAAAAACATGATGGTTATATCCGCGACCGCTGTGTGTTCCACAAAAAGATAAACATCATGGACACCATGAGTCTGGTCGTCCGTTACGACACCGGCGCGTTTCTATCCTATTCATTGAATGCGTTCACGCCTTACGAGGGATTCCGATACGCGTTTAACGGCAACAAGGGCCGGCTGGAGTTCGAGCATATTGGTGCCCCGTTGACTTCGCAAGGGAAAGTGCTTCCCGCCAAAGGCATGCCCGGTGGCATGCGTATCCGCCTGTATCCGCATTTCAAACTGGCGCAGTCTATTCCGCTCAAGAAGTTTAAAGGCAGCCACTGGGGCGGTGATGACCGGCTCATGGCCGACGTCTTTGGGGCTAAGTCAACCAAGGATCCTTATCTGCGCGCGGCAAATTACGCCAGCGGTGCCATGAGCATCCTGATTGGCGCGGCCGCCAACAAGAGCATGCGCACCGGCCAACCGGTAAAAATTGCCAGCCTCGTCAAGGGTTTGCCGCCCGCGCGCCTGCCAAAGATGAAGCAATGGTAGGCCGAGGACAGAGATCAGAGGTCAGCAGTCAGAGGTCAGAAGTAAAAACTGACACCGGATGCCGGACACCAGAATCAGCAGGCAGTGTTATCTGCTGTCTGTTGTTACTTCTGATCGCTGATTTCTGATCTCTGACCTCTGATTTTGAACAGCAGGTCGCGGGCGGCCTGCGCGGGATCGTCAGCCGCTGTGATCGCCGTGACAACCGCAATCGTGTGCGCCCCGGCCTGGATCAGCGCCGGCACATGTTCCGGCTTGATCCCGCCCATGACTGTCCAGGGAATCGTGACGAGCGGGGCGATTTCCCTCAAACCTTCCAAGCCTAAAAACTCACCGGACCACGTTTTGGTTTGCGTGGGAAACAAGGGGCCGATATTAATGTAGGATGCGCCCGCGTGCTCGGCGGCCTGGGCTTCGGCCGGGGAATGCGTCGAGGCGCCGATAATAAGGTTGGGCGCTAAATGCCGTACCGGAGCTATCGGCAAATCGGCCTGGCCTAGGTGTACGCCATCCGCGCCAACGGACAGGGCCACGTCCACCCGGTCATTGATAATCAACAGTGCACCGGCCTGGGCCGTCCGTGCGCGGAGAAGCTCGGCCAGCCGGAAAAAATCCGGCATAGGCATTTCTTTTTCCCGGAGCTGGATCAGGCGCACGCCCCCCGCCAGCGCGGCGTCCACAATCTCCAGTGTGCTTCGCCCGCGCGACAGCGCTTGCGAGGTGACCAGGTAAAGCCCAGCCTGCTGAAATCGCCGCATGCGATCAGGGTGGAGGGATGTGGTGTTCATGAATTATGATTTAGGCTGACTGCGCGATGTCGCGATACACGGCGTCCCAGTTTTTAAACACAGGTTCAAGTTCTTTGCTTTTCAGCATGGTGCAAAAGGCTTCGATGGACCGGTTGTCATTGACCTTGAACTGGCCGTCGTCCGCCGCACCCCCGTCATGGTAGCCGCCGACCGTGGTCCGGCTGGCGATACTCATCTTGGAAATACCGATGCCCGCAATACCGTCCCGGAACAAGGCGGGCTCCCGCGTTGAAAGGATTAAGGGCAAGTCGGGCATGCAAATACGGAATGCGCAAATCACCTGCACCAGGAACCGGTCGCTGACCAGAAACGGCGGGGTAAATCCGCCGAGCTGGGGCCGGATGCGCGGGAACGAGACCGAAATGCCGGCCCGCCAGTATTGCTTCCGCAATGTTTGAACGTGCTGGAACAGCGCGAGCGCGTCCCGAACCGGATCGGCCAAACCCAAAAGCGTACCCAGTCCGGCCGTTCGGAGACCGGCGGCCAGCGCACGAGCCGGTGTTTCCAGGCGGTATTGATAATCGCGCTTGGGTCCCCAACGGTGCATGCGCTCGTACACGACGGGGTCGTAGGTCTCCTGGTACATTGTCATGCCCGTACAACCGACCTCGGCCAGGATATGGTACTCCTCGTGCGTCATGGGGAAGACTTCGACGGCCACCAGGTCAAAGCGTTCCGCGGCCAGGGCCACGGACGCGCGTACGTAATCGAAATCGGCGTGCAGTGTGCGTTCGCCCGTGAGGAGTAAAATCTCCTCGAATCCCATTGCTTTCAGGGCGTCCATTTCCACGATGATGTCGTCGCGTTCCAGCCGCCGGCGCGATCGGCGGCGATCGGCGGCAAACCCGCAGTATATACAACCGTTTTTGCAGAAATCAGAAAGGTAGAGCGGCACATAGAGTGAAATCGTGCGCCCGAACTGTCGGTGCGTTATGAGCTGGGCGCGGGCCGCGAGCCGTTCCAGAGCTTCCCCGGCGACGGGCGACAGGAGCGCGGCCAATTCGGCGATGCCGGGGCATTCCGTTGCCAGGGCCTGTTGCACGGCACGTGTATCGGTGTTCCGCGCGCGGGTCAGCCAAGGATCCGGATTCAGCCAGTCTGGAAGCAGGGCGGGCATAATAATTAAAGGCATGGTTCAACCGTGAACCATGCCCATATCCTGTATTTGATTAGATCGCTACTTCCTCGATTCGGACGATGCCTTCGCGGGTGAGAATCAGGCGGTAGCGAAAATAGGTGGGCGAGCCGTCACCACCTTGTTCGGAGAGGCCGATGATTAGATTGATGTGATAAACGCGCTGGGCCGGTACGTTCTCAATCGTGTCGCCGTTAAGCCGGTGCAGGATGCTGACCGGATCGTCCATATTGTCCAACCAGGCGTCGAGTTTGAACCGCATGATGTCTGCCAGGGCCTCCAGCCGCCGGTGACTGCTCATAAACCGGGCGCTGTCAATATACACGTCCTTGTGAAAATGAATCACGTTTTCCGGTGGGATCATGGTCGTGAAAGGATTTGTTTGCAGACGGCGGAGTTGCTGGACCACATCGGGCACGTCGCCGGGCGCGCAAAAGCGCACGCGCGCCCGGGTCACGCCAACCTTGACGTTGTTGGCCGGGTCAATCAGATCGTGGATCTGGTCGGCCACCATTTTGGGAAGACAGGCGATCATCGCGTTGCGCATGATCTCCTTGATGCGGTCCTTGACGATATAGGCCAAGATGATTATGACTGCCCAGGGGAGGCTGTTAACCGCGAAAAGGCGGGTGGCGAAAAAAGCGACGAGCACGGCGAATCCCATGGCCGCGCCCGCCGCCACGCCCATGAAGATTTGCGTGAACCGCGTCAGGGTGTTGGCCGGATCGCAAGTCATGAACATGAAGGCCTCCATCCATTTCTTCAATTGGCCGTCGCGATACAAATAATATTCGTTGGCGGTCGGGGCCGACGAGTCTGCCACGATGGGATAATGGTGGTCCTGGCGGTGCTGTTGTTCCCGTTCGAGCCGCTCCCGCACGGCGAGCGCCGCCGGCGCCAGTCCTTGCGATTGACGGAACAACTCGTAAAGACGCATAAATGTTTTTTCGGTCGTCAGGCTGATGGACTCATCGGCCCAATCAAGCGCCAGGCGACTGTCCCCGTGCAAGCGCGGATCCATGAACAGCGGACGGAGCGAACGGAACCGTGTCAGGAAGATATCTACGTCATGGAGGAAAGGCGTCAGACTTTCCAGGATGTCTTCCGTGTACGCGCCTGATTTGAGCATGGCCATCAGCACATGGCGGGTTTCGCCAAGCTGGCTGTGGTACATGCTGCTGAGCCCGCGCAATTCATGGAGCATGGCTTTCTCGCTGATGTCGCGCGCCATGGAGGCGTCCTTGAGCATGTCAAAGATGCGTGTCAGCGGGCTCAACTCGCAGGCGGGGTCGGCCAGTTTGGCCAGCGAAATCAGGGCCGCCTCGTACCGCGTGTAGGATCGCATGTCCCGGAGAAAGCGAGTGGTGCCGTACCGATCATGGGTGATGCCGAGTTGATACGGATTGAACATGTACAGGTCGATCTCGTAGCGCTTGCGCTTCGCGCTGCGCGACAACGGATACACCACCTGCAGTTCCAGCTGACGGTTTCCATGGCTCGTGATTCGGCTTTGGTATTTAATCATAATCAACTTAAAAAAAGATGGGCGCCCCCCTCGATGAAAATTCTTGGCGTGATTAGGAGCGTGAGTGAAAATGGCGGTCACTCTTGCGTTTCCACAGGAACAAGAAAGCGACCATTGAGATACTCGCCAGTCCGATAATGAACCAGAAATAAAAAGGACTGCGCTCGTTCAGGGGAATGTCGACATTCATGGAAAAGATGCTGACTACCAGCGTCGGCACCATGATGCCGATCATAATGATGTTCAGGGTCTTCATCAGCACGTTAATGTTGTTGCTGACGATGGATGCCCGGGCATCCATCAGGCTGGCCAGAATGCTGGAATAAATTTCAGCCTGGCGCGCACACTGTTTACTTTCGATGGTTACATCGTCAATCAATTCCAGGTTTTCCGGGGTCATGGCCAACTTGGCGGCGCTGTTCTTGATTTTTTCGATCAGCATGGAATTGCTGTTGATGGCCGCCAGGTAATAGACCAGGCTTTTTTCCAGGGTAAACAGGTTGAGCAGGTACTTGTTTTCCATGGCGGTGTTGATTTTCTGCTCCAGCGAGTCAGTGATCATGTTGATCACTTTTAAGTGCTCCATGAAGTGGTAAATCGTGCGCCCGATCAGCCGCAGGGCCACGTCCAGAAGCGAGGTGACCCGCACAAACAGCCTGCCCGTGAAAAGCTGGATATCGTCGGTCAACAGCACGATCAGGCGATCCTTGAACAAAAACACCCCCATGGAAGCGACCTTGAACAGGAAGTGGTCCTTTGAGGAGTAGTTTTTCGGACGCTTAAAAATCATGGCCACGTGATTCGGTTCAAATTCCAACCGCGAGATTTCGTCGGGATCAAGGGTCGAATTCAGTGTGTGTTCGTCGAGCTTGTAATCCTCCAACAGGTGCTTTTTTTCGGCTTCGTCCGGGTTGATATAAACGATGATCTGCCCCTGCTGGCCTTCCCCGGCTTCGACGACTTTTGCGTCAACGAGTTGGTAGCGCTTGACCATAAGAATATCCTTTTTAAACGGAATCAATTCAGGTATATGCTAACACCTGCTGGGTAAAGGAGCAAGATGTTTCAATTCTAACGGGGGAGAAAACATTCAAACTGCGCGTGATTGTGAAATGGCGGCAATAAGGAGGAAAGTCAAATGCAAAAGGTGCCTCGGTTAGTTACATGGGTTGTGTTCGTCGTGATCGGGTGGGGACTTCTGGCGGGCGCGGCCGAGCCGCTTAAGCCGGTGGTATTGCCCGCACCGCAGATGGACAAGGGCCGGCCGCTGATGCAGGTGCTCAAGGACCGGCAATCGCGTCGCGACATCAGCCCTGACAAGAAGCTTTCGCTGCAGGAACTGTCCAACCTCCTGTGGGCCGCCTGTGGTGTCAATCGGCCGGATTCCGGAAAACGCACGGCACCTACGGCTTCCAACCGCCAGGAAATTGACGTTTATTTGGCCACTGCGGAGGGGATGTTCCTGTATGACGTCAAGGGGCATAAGCTGGAGCCCGTCCTCCAGGAAGACGTCCGCAAAGCGGCCGGGAAACAAGCCTTTGTGCAGACGGCGCCGGTGGTGCTCATCTTTGTTGTGGACGAGGCGCGGATGGGACGCAGATCCGAGAGCGACAAGGTGTTTTATGCGGCCACGGACACGGGGTTTGTCAGCCAGAATGTGTATCTTTACTGCGCGTCTGAAGGCCTGGCTACGGTAGTGATCGGGATGGTGGATAAACCCGCGTTGGCCGCCAAAATGAAATTGCGGCCGGAACAGAAGGTTGTCCTGACTCAACCCGTTGGCTATCCCGCGAAATAAATGCCGGGACAGTCCATCCGCGGCCCAGTCACTTTATGAATGTTCCTGCAACGATCTTCACGATGGTCCTGGGGATTGACTGCCTGTTCTGTGGTTGGATGCTCACGTCATTTGCCGGTAATGCACCCTTGCTACAGGAATTTGTCTCGCCACAGGGATCATGGTGGCTATGGCGGTCGGAAACCTTATGGCAGGCGCGTCCGGTCATTGTCGGCGCAGCCATTCTGTTGTCTGGCGGCACTTGGCTGCTGGGTTGGTGGGCGCTACGCCGACATCCCGCTGCGGGGTTAACCATTCTCGCACCCTTGGCTCTAACCATTTTGCTTTTGCCGGTTTTCCTTTACCGAGATTGTCTGATGTCGGCATGGGTGGCCAACCTGATCTTTTATGCGCCCCTTTTCCTGCTGTCTCTATTCCTGACACGATTAACCTTTGTCCGAACCTCCGGCGGCTTACCGTGGGGATCTTTGCTGCGGATGCGCCTGCTCGCTTATTTCAGTCGGTGGCGATCGTGTATGCGGCTAAATCCCGCGTGGGCGATTTTGATCTGCACGACCCTTATCTTTTTTCTGACCGGGCTATATTACACGCGGTCCTGCGGTCCCCACGCCGGGGATGAGGGTCATTACCTGATTTTGGCGACCAGCCTTTACGAGGATCACGATCTTGACATTAAAAACAACCTGGTCAATGAGATGGGCGCAGAAAATGTGCAGCGGCTGGGACGGCAATACTTGCATGTGAGTCACTGTTCCTGCGCGCCCCGCTGGTACAGTTATCATGCGCCGGGTTTGTCCTTCCTGCTGGCTCCGGTCGTTCCCGGCGGCGACGTAGCACGGCATGGGGTGCTGGGGATCATCGCGGGACTGGCCTGCGCCGCCATGTGGCGCCTGTGCCGGCGCTCCGGTGCGTCGCTGATCGCCTGCGGGGTAGTCTTGGGCGCTTTCTGGTGCAGTATTTACTGGTGCGTTTATGCGTCGCGCGCTTTGCCGGAAGTATTGGGAGTTTGCCTGATGGCCTGGCTCTGCTGGTCTGCGCTGGCCCAGAAGGAGTATCCCTGGCGCACAGCGCTCCTGGCTGGATTTTGTTGCGCTTATCTGCCTTGGGTCCAAATTCGGTTTTATCCCCTGACCCTGGCCGGCTTGGTGCTTTATAGCGTGAGCGGTCTGCGCACGGCCGAGCCATTCGCGCGACGCTGGCTGAGGATCGGGGTGTTTTTGCTGATCGGTATTGGCGGAATTGCCATGTATCGACATTTTCAGAATCAGATGTTCGAAGGCGGTTTTTCACACGAGGTCGGCAAAATCTTGCTCGCCTATCCGCCGGGTTTGTGGCGGGTCTTGACTAATCCGGAGGGGCTGTTAAATACGTTTCCTTTGGCACTGTGGCTGATAGCGGCCGGCCTCGTGTGGATTGTGGTCGCACGCCCACATCGCTGGATGGCCGTTACCCTTTGCGGCATGGTTGTTTTTTCCTGGCTCAGTACCTGTGCGGTGCCGAATTACGGCGGCGGGAGCACCCTTGGCGGCCGGTTCCTGCTGGTGGTCATGCCCTTGCTTCTGCCGGCAACTGCAGCCCTATGGGACCGGGTCATGCCGGCGGCGCGTTGGTGGCTGGTGTTCCTCGCGCTGATTTCCATTGCCCTCTTAGGACTGGAACTGCTGTATCTTCCGGAATTGGGAAACTCGTTTGCGTTCCCGTTTTATGATTTGCCCGTGGTTATCCCGGTCCTGCAGGGCTTGCAATATCCTTTTTGCGGAGCAATGCATGCCCTGGTCCTGTTTCTCCTGACGATTCTTCTGATCAGCCTGCGGACCGCCCGGTTGGCGATGGGTGTGGCCATTGTCATGCTGATTGGTTCCGTGACCTGGCACATCGTCAGCTCGCCGCGCGCGCTGACGGCTTATCCATTGCGCGAACCGACCAATCCCGCCCAAGTTGCCCAATGTCTCGCGGAATTGAATCTGGAACAGATTCGGGCATCTCCACTTTTGCCGGGGCAGGGTAGGGCGCTATTTGATGTTTCCGATCTCCTGCAGACGGGCGGCCAATCCAATGTGGCGCCATCCGTGACCACGCGCGATTTAGGTCTCCGAATGCAAGGGCGGTTGGTATCCCAGCCGCGGCTTGAAGTCAACGACTGGCAGGGGCGTCCGTATCGCTGGACCACGCTGGCAGTTCCATTCGATCCAGGACGGGGTCAAAGAGCCTTTTCCCTGGAGGGTCAAATGGAAGGCTTGGCGACGCCGATTATTGCCATTCGCGAGGGTTCAAACACGATCATGGAACAGCCTTTGACGGTCGTTGCCCAGGGGATCGTGCGATTGAAGATCACTATTTTTACCGAGGGACGTCGGGGCCACCTGTATCTCCTGCTCCGCTTGGAAGGTGACGGTGTCTTCCACGCTCGCCGTCTGCACTGGT
Organism: Kiritimatiellota bacterium; assembly: GCA_008636095.1. Taxonomy (GTDB): domain Bacteria; phylum Verrucomicrobiota; class Kiritimatiellia; order JAAZAB01; family JAAZAB01; genus VSJD01. Next base: position 9,566 of record VSJD01000071.1, read on the forward strand.
CGCCTGTCAGCCAGCGTTTGCTGGACCAGCTTGGCCTGACCTGGTAACGGCGCATGGCAGAGGCAAAGACAGCTACTCCACGTTCAATTCCGCCAAGAACCGGGCGATTGTTGCGTTGCGGGACTGCTCGTCGGCGCGCAGTTTCTCCAAGTCCACGTTCAACTGGTCAAGATCCTTCTCCTGCTGAACCAGTTTGCGCTCCCACATGGAATAGCTTTCCGAGTTTTTAGTCACGGTTTGCATGTTCGGGCGGATGCGGTTTTGCTCCTCCGCAATGGCCTTGACCCGCTGTTCCTTCTGCAAGCGTTCCTGGCGGACGGCATACAACGCCTCCTGCATGCCCACCAGCTCTTTCAATGCCTGGCGCAACTTGTCGGATATTTTCTTCTGGCTGATGAAAAAGCGGACTTGGTCGCTCTGGATATTGGCTAACAT
>VSJD01000072.1 GCA_008636095.1 Kiritimatiellota bacterium
AATGATTTCCGGTTCCAGGTGCTGTTCGCGGAAGATGATGTCCCGGCTTTTGCCGCCCCCGCGCTGGTTAGCGCCGTCGAGCGCCAGGCGGAATCGGTAAGCGTCGCGGGTCTTTTCAATGCCCTTGGCCGGTTCCACCAGCTCCCAATCAGGCCGCAGGGGATGCTCGATCAAGTATTGGCGCGTTTTATCGCGCTTGTTCTTGAGCGTGTAGACGGCTGTATCCACGAACTTGCGCTGGAGCGTCAGCGTGCCGCGTGTGATTTTCATGGATACAATTTCCTCCGGCTCGCTTTTACGATCCAACTTGGCTTCCCCGGCCAGGTCGAGCGCATAGGCGAGCAGGCGTTTCTCGCCGCGCTGGGTGTCGGTCAGCCGCGCATCGCCGGCATACATGCCGTCTTCGAAAACGGTGACCGGGCCCTGCATCAGGAAAAGACCGGACGTATTCTCCAGTTCCACGCCGTTCAGCGGATTTTTCGGGTTGACTTGGGCATTGAAAATAGAAAGCTTCTCGCCCTTGATCGTCTGGTTGACGATGGGGATCATGGCCGATTGCCGGCGGGGCAGGGTAATCGGTTCTTTCACCGCGTACTCGAACAATTCCCCCGCTTCGCGCGTGGCGGCCATGGCTTCAACGCCGCCGCCGCCCATGGCGGCCATGTTGATCTGTGGCCGGGGTGGCGCGGCCATGACGGCGCCCGATGCCGCCACCATGCGCATTGACTTCCTGCCTTTGGGCGCCGCTTCTTTTTGCATTTCGGCGCCGCCGACCGTGTCGGCTGCCATGGCATCAATTGAGCCCACGTCGAGTGCGCCTTCATATTCCGGCGGCGCTAAGTTCTCGTCCAAAGTCGGACGGACTACCGGCCGGCGCAGATAAATCGGGTCGTACAGGTTCTGAATGAACGAGAGCGGCCGCCCTGAAACGAGTGTCAAGGTAACACCGCTCCAGTCGTCGTCGGTCATGTTCTCGACGTGCGCCCAACCTTGGAGGAACGGGGTGCCCTTGTCGTCGAGCACTAAGCGGTAGCTGGTTTTCCAGACTGGTGCCTCCAGCATGTAGCCCGCGCGCACAAGCCGTCGTTTCTCGCCGCTGAAGGTCAGGCGCACCGTTTTCTTGCCTTGGTCATGACTGACCGCCAATACCTTAAGCGCGGCATCCAGATCGGCCTGGATGACGGGATCAAGCACCTCGATTTCCTGGATCGCATCGAGCGAAAGGGCGCGGACGTTTTTATCGCTCATCAGGTTGAGGAATTTCTCCTCAAAGATCTCCTTGTCAACGTGCCGCTTGCGGATTTCAACACCCACGATCATGCCGGTCCAGTCGCGGGAGGTTGCCTTGACGCGTACGTTCACCCCACGCAGGCGGTTAAGCAGGTTGCCCAGGTTGGGATTATCGGTCAGATCCACACTGAACGACTTGAGCGTGCGGTCTACCGGGTCGCGCGACTCATAAGTCACGGCCGTGATATGTCCGTCGCCTTCGTCAATCAGGACCAGGGACTTGATCAGGTCGTTGATCTGGTCGGTCTTGAATGACAACTCGGCTTCGGCCGTCCCGGATATTTCGGCTGCGCGCTCAAAATAGGCGACGCCGCTGGTGAACAGGACCACCTGTTTCAAGGGCAGGTCCGTTTTAATTGCCTTGGCGCTGGGCGCACCGGTGACGGCCAGTGCGGTCAATGCGGCGCCGATTCCAAGCAAAGCCTGTTTCATAATGCCTCCTGGTCCCATGGGGTTGTGAAAGCAATGCTCCATAGGCAACATGCTTATCCTTTCGGGTTGTTCCGTCAATAGGTTTTTTCACTGGCAAGGCCCCCCAGTGACGCACTGAAAATTCTCCAGGGGAATTCCATCCAGATAAAAGGTGACGTAGGGCCATTTGCCCTGGGAGGCGAACACGGTCGGCCGGCCGGCTTCAAGGCTGGCCCAAATATGGCTCCATGCGCCGGCCAGGTGCGCGGCGGTGTCACGGATTCCGCCGCGGGCATTGAAATAATTGCGACTACCCCAGGGCATTCGCGCTTTATAATACAAATAGGCAAAGGGCGAACCCAACGGCTCGGCTAAAATACCGGGGCGCTGCTTGCGGATCCCACGCTGTAGATCCTGCACTGAAACGGTGATGCCTTGCTGGTCGAATACCTCCAGCAGCATCTCCCATGGATGGTTTTCCCGCAGCATGCGATAGCCGCGTTGGTGATCCATGATCGCCAAAAAATCAAAACCAGTGTCGGTGAGTTTGTTGATATTGCCGTTGAAATCATGCGCGGCCACTTGGGGTGCGAAATAGCGATCAAAATTGTTGTCGGAGAGCGCATGGGCCACGGTGCCGAAAAAATGGGCCCAGACCTTGGCGCAGTTTTCCGTGGCCCCGGGATCGGGGCAACGCTCGATCAGTGTCTGCTGGTACTGATTCAAGAAGTCGTGCCAGTGCGAAAATTCGCCGTACGCATGATTGGCGGCATACCCGCTATCGGCGAAGATACTGCCGCTGCGGTAGGCGTTTTGGTTTTTCTGCAACAGATCCTTCAGCGCAGAGGGCGGAAGGTATTCCACGGCCAGGTCGGCCATGAAAAGATGGAGTGTCATTCCACTGGCCCAGGCCGTGGAGGCCGAAAACGTGATGCCGGTGGCAGTAAGCGCTAATAATAAGTATAGATGCCTGAATCGCATGGTATAGATCCTTTAATCTCTTGCCGGAAATGTTCTACGCATAAACGACTTTTTTGGCAAGCTCAAGCGGGCTGCTTATGTGGATAGAATGAGGCTGAATACTGTTAGGTCATGGCTAAAACAGCCTTAGGCTGAATCGCTTCAGGCGGGAAAAACCTAATTGCTCAATAATTTAACAGGACGATAGAAGTTTGTATTATGCATATGTTTCGCTTACGGGCGATTAGCTTAGCCTGCCCAAAGCTTCGCATTGAGGCGGCCGGGCAGGTCACCCATCCTTCGTCCCGATACTCCCGACTCTCCGCGAGGTCGGGACGAGATCGGGACTACGGAGGGTTACGCAGAGCTTCACAATTTTGAGCAAGGACGGCTTTTTTGAGCATTATTGAGCACTCTAAACCAATCTGCCCAAGTCACAAAATGGGCGAAATTTATCAAGGAAGAGTAGGGGAAGGGGCAGATTCAATGCCTATAAACATTGAAATTCATTAGGAAAATGAAATAAATTGACCCGTGCAGGGAAAGATTGTAGGATACATTCATTTCCGTCGGGCGATTAGCTCAGTTGGCTAGAGCACTACCTTGACATGGTAGGGGTCGGAGGTTCGAGCCCTCTATCGCCCACCAGAAGCTACGCCCGTCTGCAATCCGTCAACCGACGGATAGCATTGCGGGCAGGTATCGCCCACCAGAAAACCACTTCGGTGGCCCGCTTTATCCATTGGTAGTATTGGTCGCAATCGATATTGTGTTTATTTAGTGGCCATTCTCACCTGATTCCACGATCTTGCCCGCGGTATCCAACAGCCATCGTTGCCGTTTGATGAATTCGCCCCTCCTGAACTTCTATTCTATCATGCCCTTTTTTAAGGTTCCTTGTCGTTAATCCTCATCCTCAAAAAAACGTGAAAACGTCATTTGCGACTCATACCTGTGCCACCAGGACCTTCTCCAGTACCGATTGGCAGTAGGTGCAACGATGGCAGGACTTATCGCACTGGGTGGTTCTTTTAAACCAATCTGATGGAAATCTTTGGTTGTCGATTTGAGATGGGGCCAACAACGAGGCATGGCCGGGCTCCAACAGGCTCAAAAGATTCCCGCGATATGAACGGCGCGCGTAGGCGCCAATGACACCGCGCGGGTTGGAATGCATCCGTGTGGCCAACTTGACGACCTTAAACCATGGCGCGTACTGGTCAATGTCTTCGGGCCGGATCCATGTGTTTTGGAGAAGGGATACCCAGTTGTGACGATCCTGAAAATATCGCCAGCAGACACAAGGGTTCCATTCATCAATGTTGCGGCGTCCGGCAACCTCTTTTTCATGCGCCACCAGGTTGTCATGAAAGGTTTGGCCGGAACAAAAACGCAGGCAACCGCTGTTGGCCAGCAGTGAGAGTTTTTTGCCGTGTGCGTCAGCCCAAACTTTGAGTTCCGCGATCCGGCCGAGGTCACGGTTATAATCCCGTTGAATACAGAAGTCGTCGAAGAGGTCGGCGAGATACTCCATGCCTTTAACCGTGCCGATCCGCATATTCACGGACGCTCTGACATCTATTTTCTTAAAATGCTTTTTGATGACGCAGGCAATCAGCGGTGATGCCGTTGTTACGGTATCCAAGCCAATGTTTTCCGAGAGGTGTTCCACCAGCGAGAGCACGAAGTTGGCCTGCTGTTGCGACACGCCATCGCCGCCCAGGCAATTTGCGTTCATGAGCAACGTCAGGCGCAGGCCCATGTTTTTAATCTGGGTCAGCTCCTTCTCGATCTGGCCTTGAGCCTCCCAATCCCGAAAACCATCCTGCCACCCCGTCGGGGAACGCCCGCTGGGGGCATCAATCCACGCAAAGTAGACTTCGGCGATATGTTCACGATAGTCTTTTACAATATCCGCAAAAGACTCAAAACCATCGCCAGCCATCTGGTAACCTACGGAGAATTTCATGGAATGGTCTGTCAATAATGGGCTAGTTTTCGCCTGCCGTATTATTAGTCGGTCGGTCGATCAGTTCCGAAGTCAGTTTCCACGGCGTCTTTTTACGGAAAGGATTGATGAACTGGTTGCCGAGTTTTTTGCGTTGTTCGAGATGAATCATGCAGGCTCGAATACAGCCCGATGCTCCTTCCAGGGCGCGCGCGTACTCGTCATACTGCCAGGTTCGCGGCTTGCCTTGCAGGTAGGCCTTTTCATCCTGCTTGGTCACCATAAAAGGGTTGTGTTCCTTGCTGGCGCCCTGGAAGTAAAGCGCGCATTTTGGAATATCTATATCGCCCCACTCGATATCCCGTCCGGCAATGCGAACCTTGACCGTCTTATCCTGGCTGATGCACTGCCCCGTGCAGGCCCGGGCGCAGGCCATGCAGCGATCGCAAATTTTTCCTTCAAACAGGGGGTCGGCTTCCAGCGGGGCGTCCGTCAACACGGCCGCGAACCGCTGACGGGGACCAAATTCGGGGGTCAGGAACATTTTGCTGTAACCAATCTCGCCAAGGCCCGCGCAAAACGCTGCGATGCGCAGATGAACCATTACATCCGGATTGGGTTTTTCCGGCGAAACGGGACGACTCCCGCCTGGCCCGGCGGCCAGTCGATGTTCGTTAGGAATGGGCACAGCCTCATATCCCTGGTCTTCAATCCATTTGCAGAGGTTCCACATGGTCATGGGCGCATATACCTGGTTAATGCCGCCATACCCCATGCCAAAGTAGGACGCATAGTAAGTGCCTTCCTCAATGCCGCGCAGGCATCCCCTCAGGACACGGAATCCCATGACAATCATTGCCTTGGCATCCGGAAAAATGAACCTGGGGTCCATTTTTTTTGGGGCCCCCTCAAACCGGTCCATCGAGGCAATACCAACCAAGTCAGCCCCCTGTTCCTTTGCATATTTTTTTACTTCACTGGTATTCATTGCATATTTCCTTTCTCAGGTTATTTTATGAGCCGGGCAGACCCGCAAACATTCCGGCACCACGTCGAGCAAATGTTTCTGGACGCCCCATTTCACATTTTCCACGGCGTCGGCCAGAACTTCGGCCGTGCGTGTCTTGGGAACCGGAACATCAACATTCAATCCAAGGTACTGCCCGCCCTCTTTCCCGCTCAGGCAATAACGTTTGGCCCAATCGCAGGCAAAGGAATCAATCCTGCCTATGGAAAACTCTTTCTTTTCCAGGTTCAATCCCACGGGTTTGTCCAGGATGGCGCGGGTCGGACACGCTTTGGCGCATAACTGACCGCATTGCAGGCACGCGTTTGGACCTGAATATAACGGATCATCCGGAAGCGAACAATCCGTAACAATGGCGATAAACCGCTGGCGTACACCGTATTGAGGAGTTAGCGGATGTCCGTGATAACCCGGGTAACTCAGGCCAGCCAACATGGAAGCAAAACAGTTGGAGCGTAAATCAGGCAACAGTCCGCGGCAACTAATCATTTTGGAAGCCAGTCCGTCAAAATCATTAGTGAATGTCGCCTTATAACCCGCCGTCCTGAGCATTTGACACGTCCGGAAAGCGATATCGGACAGGAGATTGAGCGCGTCATATTGCACAAAGGCAAATGGCCCCACGGATTCGGATGGCGTAATTTTGGCCGTATCCAGGCTGGCATGCGGAAAATGAAGTCCCAGCACAATCACCGATTTTGCGCCGGGGAACCAGTCCGACGGGTTTTTCATTTTAACGGCTTCATTCCGGATCTCAGCATTGAAGTCGCAGTAGGTGAAATTTGTATCTGCCACGACTTCGCGTGATTCCGGGAGTTTTATTTTATTTTCCAGGACCTTGCGGAATTGACGGCAACGTGCCTCCGAAAAAAAGCCCACCAGGTCTGCGCCGTTATCCCTGCAGAAATTACGGATTGCATCCGGCTCCGGCGAACGCTTGCTAATTTTAAGTTTCTCCACACCGGACGGCAGTTTGGCGCTGGTCAGAGCAGTCACATACATCATATCACGGGTGGGCAGACCGTATTTTCGCGCCACCAGATTGCTGGTAATTTTGGTATAGGTTGTGGCCGAATACCCATTCATGTCCAGCAAATGAGCCACATCAAAGCCGGCATAGTTCAGTTGACGCCAGTTTTTTGATTCTTCGTCGGCGCCGGCTGATTTTTTTATACCAAGCAAAATCAGGGATGAGACGTCCGGTAAGTGCAAAACGGGGTTCACATGGTCGGCCGGCTTAAAATCATCTTTCTGGCCGATTACCATGACGTCCAAAAAATACCGCTTAAAAATCGCCTTGATTTCCTGGCTGAGTTCAGCGGGTTTTTTCAACAGCGCTTTTTTGCGGCGCGGTGCCCGGCAATACTCGCTGTCCTTGACGCGCTTTTGGGGAACCATGCAGAATTTCAGGCAACTGCCCTCTTCGCCGCCGCGCGGACCGTATTTCTCAAGATATTCCAAGGCAACATTTTCATCCACCTTGTCGGGAATCTTATGCTGCAGATTCAACTGGAAGTTTTCCGCCCAGGAACAGCGCCACTTATTGGTGGCGGGGAATTTAAAAGTCTTGCCGCCGATTTCCAGCTCGTTGATGCCGCGGACTTCCTTGCGGAAGCAATCGGTGGGGCAATGTTTAACGCACTCCATGCACCGGTCGCAAAGTGCCGGGCCGTCATACATCGGCGAAGGCGTCAACAAAGCCGAGGTGATAACCGATACCACACGAATCCGGGGGCCAAACTCGGGATGCAAAAAGAGACCACTCCAGCCGATTTCCCCCAGTCCGGCCGCGACAGCGGCGTAACGGTGCACGAGATCGGGCGCGAAATCAACCTTGAGGTCTTTGTAAGCTTTGTATCGCCAGATATTGCTGGCGGCAATCGGCAACGTCTGAAATCCTTTTTCCTCCAAAAAACGCCCGAGCCGGAATGAAATATCGTCCAGTTTGCAATTCTGGGTGCCCTGGGTGCTATAGGGGCCGGTATCATGCGGGGTGGGTTCGCCGCCCAGTTCCACGGCGGCATCCAAGTGATGGATCCCGGCCACGATCACCGTCTGAGCGGAAGGCAAAAGCCCCTGGGGACTCATCCGCAAAGGTGCGCCCTTAAAGCGTTCCAAGGGGGCAATACCGACCACGTCGGCGCCGTATTCAATCGCTTTGCGTTTCACCTCATTCGTCAGTTCCTGATTGTTCTGCGTGCTCATTTTTGTTTCCTCCTTTGGCTTTTGTTTAATTTTCATTTCCATGCAAATGTTCGCTTATGGCGGAAGAGGTCGCGGACATTCCTTTCATAATCGCGGTTTTATGGGTACCTTTGAAACGGAAAGCGGGCAGAAACAGACCCAGCGCGGCGATTACTTGGTCTTTTTCGCGGATCGGATAAGCGATCGCCACCACATCATGAGCGGTTTTATAGCAGACCGATCCCTGCTTGCGGATTGTCTCCAACGCCGATTTCAGTTTTGAAAGCGAGCTTGCTTCTGGCCAATGGGACCCGGGCAAACCTTCTTTGGTAATAAATTCATTAAACTCTTCTGCATTGAGATGCGCCAGAAGCAGGCGTCCGGTGGCGGACTGATACACGACGTCCTTCTGAAACATATTCCGCCCGACCTGAACGTTCTGGTTGCCGTCAATCTGAAGAATAACAAATCGCTCCTGGCCGCGGAGAATGACTAACAGAACGGTTTCGTTCACCTGTTTGGAAAGATTTGCCATCAGCGGTTCGGCGGCTGAGACCAAATCGCCGCGATAGGCGCTAAAACGGGAGAGGTAATAAATCATCGGGCCAAGCAGATAACCTCCGCGCACGTTGGCCTGGTCGACATATTTGCGCTGAACCATTGTTTTCAGGATATTGGCGCAGGTGCCCGCGTTCATCTTTAAATGTCCTGATATTTCGTTCAGTTTTTTGCGCTGCCGGGGCGTTTTGGCCAGGTATTCCAGCATGTCAAAGGCTTTGTGCAGAACGCGGATCATGACGCGGTCTTCCCCCTCTTTTTTGAATTCAATGGGTAATCTATCCGAAATGCGATTGTTTGTCAATATAAAAATTTATTTTTATAATAACAAATTATCCCCATTCAAAAACAATGATATCCGGCCGGTTGAGCGTCCCGAACACAAGGCGCCCCGGGACTACGGTGGACGAAGGACCTGCTCCGTCCGTCAGCTGACGAAGACATCCGGTAAGGTCGCAGTCCACCACGGCGGACAGAGTAGGCTGCTGCGGTTGGAAGTTTCATTCGACCAACCGCTTTTTATCGCAGTCACTCGACTTCCGAAAATTCCATGTCATCGAACCAGCAGGTGCCGGCGGCAGCATCCACGGCGAAGCGAAGCACCGCGCTGTCGGCCGTCGGCGGCGCCTGTAAAATCACCTCGCGTTTCACCCAATCCGTCTTGCCGGTAACCGGTTCGCTCGGCACGCCGCCGGCATTCTTGCCGGGCACGCCCGCCCACCCCCACGGCGCTTTAAAAAACGTCAATGCGATTGAACCCGCTCCGGACTGGAGGTCGCTTTTCAAATACGCGCGGAACGCGTATTTTTTCCCCGGTGTGACCGGGATTTTTTTTGAGAGCGAGCCGCAATAGTTGCTCCAATATCCTGAAACCTTGTTGACCGCGTTCATGCGGATCGAACATGTCTTTCCCCGTGTCACGGCGTAGTCGTACTCCATTTTTACCGTTCCTTCGGATGAATAGTCGCGAACGGTCAGAATGAAGTTCCGGCAAACGGCAAAAGCTGGATTGACAACGCCGGCCTTCATATTGATGGAAGCCTTTCCTTTGTAAGCCGATACCGCGGAGTCTCCGCCCTGAATATCAATCGTAAAATCGCCTTTACCAACCGCATTTCCGGACGAATCGTTTCCGTCCCAACGGACGGTAATGTCCTTCCCCCGGCCTTCAAATACGCGCAACGGTTTCCCGGAAGATGAGGAAAACTTGAGGGTCCACGGCATATCCTTAATCAGGTATGCCCGGAGAATGAATTGATCCAAGCATCCATCGCCGTTGGGACTAAAAGCCTCGGGGAAGTTCACTTCCTCAATAATCGGAATGTGAAATGTGGCGGGTGAAGAATACGGTCCGCTTTTCCCGCTTACGACGTCCCTGGCCTGAACGCGCCAGAGATAGGAGCCCCCGGCTTCCAGGCGCAAATTCTGCCACGGCAAAACATAAACCGTCTCGGCTAAATTTGACCCAACCACGACCCAGTCGGGAACCGGACTTTTGCCCCGGCTGATCTCCACGTCATATCGCTGGTCCCCCGGCCGGCTACCCTTGCCGCGCCAGGCCATAACGGGAAAATACCCCAGCCGCTCCCGTTCTTCCTGTTGCATCAACTCCGGCGCATCAATGACGTCTTTTTCCGAAGGTTGAAGCACATGCAAAACCCGCACATCCAACGGGGGAATCTGCAAGGATACTTTGGCGCCATGCGCCGTTTTTTTGAAATAATCAACGCACGTCATTCCATCGCGCCATGCCAGGTTCTCAATCTCAAAAGAGCGCGCTTTTTTTCTCTCGTTGAACACAAAAACCAGGCGCTCGCCGCCGCGCACAAGCACGGTTACGTCATTGGTATTGCCGTCTCCGCCGACCCGGACCAAACCATCATTACGCTGATAACGGCTATGATAAAAGCCGTCTTTATCCTTGTCGGAAACGAAGAACTGCTCGAAATCCGCCGTAACGCCCGCTACGGCGGACACGGCCGCATATAACCGCCCATCCATAACCCCGTCATGATAGATCATAACGCCCGATCCGCAGTCCGACAGACGACGAAAAAGGGCGGTGCGCGTAACGGCGCAATCATACGGCACAGTATCCGTCTCGCCAAGCCAGGCAAGCTCCCCACCGATGAAAGGCCTTCCTTCCAGCGCGGCGTGCGTAGCGGCGATCATATTCACCGGTCTTCCATAACCGCACCAGACCAGGTCGCAGGGCTTGCTCATATACTTCCAATCCACGCCGTATTTTTCGTCTGTGTCGCCCTGATAACCGGAATACACACTGAAGATACAATCGGGATTGCCCTTCTTGACCAATTCGCGAAAAAGGCCGGCGATATCGGCATTCTGCCAGCAACGGAAGTCCACCCATTCCTTTTTATATTTACTGAGGATATTTTCCGCGGTTAACGCCGTTGCGGCGGCAATTTGCGCGTGCGCCCGAAACGCGCCGATGCAGCGTGCACAGAAACAGATGGAGCTTTTACGCGTAACGGCAACTTCGTAATCCCAATCCACCTGTTCGTATTCCTTCGCCTTTTGTGAAAGCCATTGCGCCATTTCCTTTCGGTTTTCGTTTTCCCCGCTCAAAAAATAGGTTGGGCAAAAACAATAAGTCAGCTTAATTCCTTCCGCGGTAACCGCCCTGGCTTGCGGATTGGCCGCCAGGTATTCGGCTCCCTTGGGGAAAAAATTAGCCCAGCTACAATCCATAGAGGGGATCTCAAAAGTCCCGCGGAATCCGTATGTTTTGCGAAGGTCCTTGCTGGCGAGCATGGGGACTTGTGTGGATCCGGACAATCGGATGGTCTGCAAGACCAGCTCCTGTTCCTTGCTGTTTAACGATAAACCTTTGCCGATCAACGAAAAATATGTCCAGTCTGTCGGGCAATTATTCCAATCCACAATGGGGACCCGCTCCGGTCGTTTCCATTGCAACGGAGGCAGAACCGTCAGGGACACTCTGTTCTCTTCTTCCGGCCGGTCGCCGGCGGACGCGTAATAATACACGTTCCATTCCAGCCTGTCATCCGGCGTTACATCACAGCGGAAAAACAGAGGATTGATGATCGTCTCATCTCTTTTAGGATGATCCGGACTGATGGCATCCGCCTGGTATTCCAAGACATGGCGATAGTAGGGATAGCCGTCCCTTTGGATAGCTTCTTTTGAAATCAATATCGCGCCGGGATATGGATCCGCCAGCCGGAGAAAAGCGGGCGTTTCAACCGTCAGTTGACATTGTTTCATTGTCCCCCTGACCGCGCTTTTAAATACCACGGGTAAATAAAGGTAACCTTTTTGCGCCACATACAAAGGTGCGACCGAAAATGTTTCTTTCGCCGCGGGCACTCTCGACATCAAAACGAGAGAGCTGCCGATGACTGAAGCATTCCGGGCCTTGACCAATTCACTGGAATAAACCGGCGAGGAGTATAAAATTTCTCCGTCTTTGCCGCAGATTTGAAAAAATAATTTCACGCTTTTGCCTTTGGGATAACCCGCCACTTGAGGCGTGACGCTCGGCCAGCCCGCCAGCTTGCTCCGGTTCGCCGCTTCCTGGAGCGAACCGTTGGCAACCAAATTGAGATGGGGGGCATCCGCCCGGCTGAAGCGGATATCATCCACCCAGAGTTTTCCTCTGACTTTTGATTTACTCCACTTGATCGCCCAAAGCGTGACTTCGGCGGCATCCGCGGGAGAACGCCACAGGCCTTCAATTCTTTTCCATTCGTAGGAACCGCCGGGAACAGCAAGGGCGGGGACATATCCCGTCATTCCCTTGCCGGCCTTGTCGTAGCAAATTAAAGAAAACGCCGCCGGCGGCCGGTTGCTGTCGCCGTCGTTCAGGTTTTCCGCTTTGACCATCGCGGAGATTCGGTACGTTGATTCCGGACGGATGGGTAAGGGGTCGGTGCGAAAACACAGGGTCTTATCCATATTGGTTTCTGAAGCATCAATAAAGAAAGCCTGGTTTTCGCCCCCCAAAAAGCAGGAAATCAGCGTTTGTTTTTCCTGGCCCCCGTCCAGCGATACCGCGGTAGAAAAACTGTCCCAATCGCCCGTCTCGTATTTCACATGCGCAAAAGTCTTCAGTTCGATCTTCGCCGACGATGTATTCCGTAAATATAAGGAAACGGCACGATCGCCTTCAATAAAACGCGGCATCACAATTTCCCGGCTTGCCGGGGCGGCATCAAGCATCCGCATAATTCCGAACGCTTCGCTATTATGGAAGCTGCTCTTTGTAGGAGACCAACAGGAAAATTCGCCGGACGAGGGACGGGTTCGGCAAATATTGAATGCCGTCACCGCACCCGGCTTGATCCCAATCTGAAGATTTTTCTTTGGAATGGCCATCTCCACGAACCAGGCGCGCTCGCTCGCGGACACCGCCACCCTGGCCTGCGAATCCCAGGATTTGTCCTCCAATTCCATATTCCCGGCTGTGCAGATGCTGTCGTATACCGTGCCAAGGCTGTTGACTGCAAGGTGGTAGTATTTTCCGGAGGATGTCGCTTCCGGCTGAAAGAACAGCTCCACGCTGTCATCCGTCCAAACATTGCCGTCCCGTTGCCGGATTTCTCTTTTGATTTCATGCGTGCGCTGTAAACGTTCGTCCAGCAAAGGTTCGTCGCAAGCCACGCCGATGTAAAGATTCTCGTCATCTTGAACAAGATATGCCCGGGACTGTCCCGCGGGAAAACCAAGACCGCTCATAAGCGCGAAAGGCCCCGCTTCCATGGCGTTCTTCCAGCAGGGATCATCAAGCTGTCCATCTATGGCCGGCGCTGTGGAAGTTCGAACACAGGCGATTTGCGGACGCGGCGGAAAGTCGCCGGCGCTTCCCTCTAATGGGAGCGACGTGGCGTCGTTTTTTTCTCCCGCCCATGCGTTAAAGCAAGATACCGCTGCAAAACCGATCAATATCAATATCTTCATCGGCCTCATATTTTATCATCCTCCTGTTTCCGTGACAGGATTCCCGGTCACTCGTTTTTTATAATTGCCTTTTTCCCCAGCGCCGCTCAGAGCTTCGCGGTAATGACCACAAACTCGCCTGCCGGTACCGTCACTACCGTCTCTGTCGGCGGCACGGGCAGCTGCCGGCCGGTGGCAAACTCCGTCAACCCGACCGCTTTTTCCGGAAACTTCAAGCGCGCCTCGCACGGATTACCGGAATTGTTCCACAGCAATACCAGTAGTCTGTTATCCAACCGGAAGGCCGCGAGGTTGCCGGCCTTCAGGCCGCCGCCAATCGTCACCAAGGTGTCGCAGCGCTGGCCGGCGGTAAGAATGTCCTCGCAACCGGCGACCATTTTCGTGACCTTGGCGACCGATTGCAACAGACCGGCGTCCCAGCCAGCCTGATACCAGACGAGCACACCGCCGCCGCAGGCCAGCAACTGCTGTAGAATCTGCGCCGGCGTATGGCCCTGCAACCGCTCGCCTTTGGTAAGCAAACCGCCGATCAGCGGCGCCTGGCCCAGGCAGACTTTGGTCTCGGCGATCAGCGCCGGGTTGAGGCCATAGCCGCAATACCCCTTGTCCACCTGCGGCCCCAGCTTGTGCCAGTCCACGCCGTAAAGCATATGCGTGTCCTCGCACTCGTAGCCGCTGTAAACCGTCATTTCAAGGCCTTGCTTATGGCAGATG
>VSJD01000304.1 GCA_008636095.1 Kiritimatiellota bacterium
AGGCCAACGAGTTCCGCGACATTTACCATCTGGATGTGATTGTGATTCCCACCAACCGGCCGGTGCGGCGGGTGGATACCAACGACGTGGTGTATCGCACGCGGCGTGAAAAATTCAGCGCCATTCTTGAGGAAATTGCGGACTGTTCCAAGCGCGGCCAGCCGGTGCTGGTGGGCACCATTTCAGTGGAAACTTCGGAGCTGTTGAGTCGGATGCTAAAGCGCGAGGCAATTGTGCACAATGTGCTCAATGCCAAGAACCACGAGCGCGAAGCCGAGATTGTGATGCGCGCCGGGCATGCCGGCGCCGTGACTATTGCCACCAACATGGCCGGCCGCGGAACGGATATCAAGCTGGGCGAGGGGGTGGTATACCTGCCCAAATCGCTGATCGAGTCCAAGCTAACCCTGCATGACAAGGTGGACGGCACATCCCTGCGCGCGCAGTTACTGGAAAAACCATGTGGCTTGCACGTGATCGGCTCTGAACGGCACGAGTCGCGCCGAATTGACCGCCAACTGCGCGGGCGCTGTGCGCGCCAGGGCGATCCCGGTTCCTCCCGGTTTTATGTGTCCCTGGAGGACGATCTGATGCGCCTCTTTGGCTCAGACCGCATTTCCGGCATCATGGGCCGCCTGGGTATCGAGGAAGGCCAGCAGTTGGAGCACCCCTGGTTAAACCGCTCCATCGAGACGGCCCAACGGCGCGTGGAACAGCACAACTATTCCATTCGCCGCCGCACGCTCGAATACGACGACGTGATGAATAAGCAACGGGAAATCATTTATGGGTTTCGCGGTGCCATCGTGAAAGGCGAACAGGTCCGCGAACACCTCTACGACATTGTGGCGGATGTCATCGAAGTGCAGGCGCAGGAAGCGTTCAGTGATGGTAATATCGAGCTCATGGATAATTTCGTCACGTGGGTCAATGCCACGTTCCCCGTTGGGTTCAAACGGGAGGAACTGACAGGCGAGGGCCAGGACGCAGAAACGGCCTCGGCCAAGGTATTTGAACGCGTCAAGCGCGCCTATGAACTCAAGGTTCAGATTGAGGATCCGGCCATGTTGCCCGGCATGGAGCGCTTCATCCTCCTGCACGCCATTGACACGCACTGGCAGGATTACCTGCGTGCCATGGATTATCTGCGGCAGAGTGTGGGCTTGAGGGCATATGGCCAGCAGGACCCGCTGGTGGAATACAAGCGCGAAGCCTATGCCATGTTTTCCTCGCTCATGGACACGATCAAGAGCGAGGTGGTCACCCGGATTTTCCGTTCCACCACGTCCCTGCAGGGGTACGAGCGCCTGGTGGCCTCCATGCCGGTGCGTCTGGTGCATAATGAGGTTTCAACGCTCGGTGGCGGTGCCGGGGGCCAGATGACGGACGATAGACTTGCCCGCAGCGTTGCTGGCGGGCGGCCAGGGCCGGATGGCGAATCGGGCACCCGTCACCGGGAGGGCGTCAAGGTCGGCCGCAACGATCCCTGCCCTTGCAAGAGCGGCAAGAAATTCAAAAAATGCTGTGGACGATAAATAAGCAATTTCGAATTTCCCTGGCCGGCCCAAGCGCCGGCTCGGGCAAGGCGAATTTCGAATTTCGAATCGCCCCATTATTCAGTTGGTTTTGGGCAATCCTTACGGGATTTCTCCTGTTTGCGGCCTTTCCGCCGTTGGAATGGTCGGGGACAGCATGGGTTGCCCTGGTCCCTCTGCTGATGGTCGGCGCCTCGTCCGCGCCGCGAGTCGCGTTCCGGCAGGGTTTCCTGGCCGGTGTGGTCTTCTGGCTGTTGTCCCTGGTCTGGCTGACACGCGTATCCTGGGTCGGCTGGTTTTTTCTCTGCCTGTACTGCGCGCTCTTCATGGCCTGTTTTACGCTGACCGTTTCATGGTGGATTGCCCGCAAAGGTCTTCGCCCGCGCTTTGGGAATCCCCTGATGATGCTATCCATCCCGGCCTTGTGGGTCGGTTGGGAGTACCTGCGTGCCACGCTATTTTCCGGGTTTCCGTGGAATCCGCTGGGAGTCAGCCAGTATACAAATCTGCTGCTGATTCAAACCGCGGAGTTTGGAGGGGTTTATCTCGTTTCCTATCTGGTGGTCCTGGTCAATGCGGCCTTGGTACTCATTCTGATTCAATACATTCGTATTCAGCCGGGCGAGCCACGGCGGATACACCGGGAACTGCTTATCGCTTTGCTTGCGATTGCTTTAGCGCAGTTGTATGCAACGATGGCCTTGCGCCGGCTCCCGGCGGCGACGGACACTCTGAAAGTCGCCGCCGTGCAGGTGAATATCCCCCAGCTCGAAAAATGGTCGGAGGACTGGACAACGGAAATCAACAACCGTTTGCGGCGTACCAGTCTGCATGCGATTGAACATTACTCGCCTGACCTGATTGTATGGCCGGAAACCGTTGTGCCGGACTTCGTCCGCACTTCTCCGGTCAGTCAGAAAATTGTCGCCGACGTGATCCAACACGGGGTGAGCGTACTCATGGGTTCGATGGATTTTGACGATTCCGGCCATGCCGTCAAATACTTCAACAGTGCCTTTCTGTATCAGCCGGGCGGTTCGGCTCCGCAAACCTATGCCAAGCGGCACTTGGTGCTGTTCGGCGAATATATTCCGCTGGAGCAGTGGATTCCGTTCCTGCGCGTGTTGACGCCCATCGCTGAGAGCTTTACGCCCGGTCGGGAGGCTGTTGTGTTCCGACTGGGTCACAGGGCCTTCTCGGTGCTGATCTGTTTTGAGGACACGGTGGCGGAGTTGGCCCGGGATTGTGTGCGCGCCGGTGCGCGCCTGCTCGTCAATCAAACCAATGACGGCTGGTTCGATCCCTCGTGGGCCTCGCGTCAGCACATGGCACAGTGCGTCTTCCGGTGCGTGGAGAATCGGGTAAGCGCCGTGCGTGCGACTAATACGGGTATAACGTGCTTTATTGACCGCCAGGGACGCATTGTCAGTTTCCTGGGACGCGCCGAGGGCCCCTTGCCTGATCCCGACTACCTGACGCATGCCGTCACCCTGCCGCCGGCGGATATGCCGCTGACGTTTTATACGCGGCATGGCGATGTCCTGGCGTTGGGTTGTACCGCTTTCACCCTGACCTTGATCGCGGGGATGGTGTGGGGACTGCGGAATCACTAAAGGGTTGCTTATCTTGGCTGGACATGTGTGGCGGCAAAAGGTTATGATGCTCAGCAATGGTTCATGGACAATGTTCAATGGTTAATGAAGAATGGTTCGTGGATTGAAACATTCTGTCATAACGAACGTGGCGCATGTGTTCTTCATCAACCATTGCCCCCGCGAAACGCGGGGCGAGCCATTAACTTTATCCCGCGCGGTGCGGGACATTAACCATCTTTTTTGAGATACGTGAAATGCAGGTGCGGGTTCATCTCATGATTTCCGGCCGGGTGCAGGGGGTAGGGTTTCGTTACTATTGCGTGCAAATGGCACGCCAATACGGTGTGCGCGGCTGGGTCAGGAATAGTGCAGACGGTTGTGTGGAAGTAATGGCCGAGGGTGAGGACGCGAGCCTGGAATCATTTGTGTGCCGGTGCCGGCACGGACCGCCCTCGGCCAAAGTTCTGGCTTGCCGAGAGTCGTACGCGAAGCCAACCGGCACGTTTGATGCATTCGAGGTGGCGTTCTAACAGGCGGAAATGGTTAATGGTTGATGGTTTATGGTTGATGCGGCCTGATTATGAATGGTTATGGACGACTGTCACGATGACAAAACACATGGTTTTTCCGCCACGGCGGATCAGCGTGAGGCTGAACCACATCGGGATCCAGTCATTAACCATTTACCATAAACCATCGACCATTATCCGCGCGTTGTTGCGCGCGGATTTAAGGGCATCCCATGCGAAAAAACAAACTATTGACCGAAGCGTTCCGTGATCGTGTGATGGGTCTTTTTCAGTCGCCGGAAAGCGAGCCGCTGACGGATGACCAAATTGCCAAAGCCCTGGCCTTGCATGGGCCTGCCCGCAAGCACATACGAACACTCCTGGAATGGATGGTTCGTAACGGCGAGATCGTGCGCATCCGCCAGAACCATTACTCGCTGGGGAAACCGGCCGACTTGATCACCGGCCAGCTTGATATCCTGCGTTCCGGGAACGGCATCGTCCAACCGCTGGATGGGTCCGTCGAGATTTTTGTGGCACGTGATAGTGTGGGTACGGCCATGCCGTCTGACCGGGTCGTCGTACGCCTGGACCCGGGCCAGGTGGACCCGGAAACCCGGGTGCGCCGGACCGGCAAAGTGATCAGAATTCTGGAGCGTTCCCGCCGGGCAATTGCCGGCACCCTGAAGGCCACCCCGCGCTTTCATTATGTTGTACCGATTGATCCGGCCTATACGCAGGATTTTTATGTGGCTGATACCAAGGGCGCCCGCGTCGGCGATCGAGTGGTTATTCAGTTCACGGAATGGCCGAACAAACACGTCAGTCCGGAAGCCGAAATCATCGAGGTGATCGGCCCGGAATCCAATCCTTCGTTAGACACGCTAACCATCATCCGGCACTACGGCCTGCGGGATACCTTTCCCGCGGAAGTCATCCGGGAAGCCGAGGCTTCGCCCGAACGCCTGGCCAATCCGGGTGATCGCCGGGATTTCCGCGATCGGTTCATTTTTACAATTGACCCGACCACATCCCGGGATTATGACGACGCGCTTTCTCTGGAGACCGATACCCGTGGCCGGCGCGTGCTCGGGGTGCATATTGCCGACGTTTCCCATTTTGTCCGCCCGGGAAGTCCCATGGATCATGAAGCGCAGGTGCGCGGCAATAGCGTGTATCTTCCGGATAAAGTTTTGCCGATGCTTCCGGAGCAACTCTCCAACGGCTTGTGCAGTTTGCGTCCTGACGAAGACCGGCTGGCATTTTCGGTCTTGATCACGTTTAGTGAAGACGGTGTGCCGGTCCATTCCGAGTTTTGCAAGAGCCGGATCCGCTCGCGATTGCGATTGACCTATGAACAAGCCCTTGCTCTTTTGCAGGCAGAAGGTACCGGCGCGCTCCCTGAGAGCAAGGTTAGTCCGGATCAGCGTGCCGTGCTGAGCCGGGTGCATCGGCTGGCCCAGCAGATGCGTCAGCGGCGCTTTGCCCAGTTTGCGCTGGATCTGGACATGCCGGAATATGAAGTCATCATGGGACCGGACGGCATGATTGCGGATATCCGCCAGAATTTGAATGACATTTCCCATCAGTTGATTGAGGAATGCATGGTGGCCGCCAACGAGGCTGTGGACCGGGAACTCAGCGCGCGCGGGTTTGAGCTCATGCATCGCGTGCACGAGCCGCCGACGCCGGAAAAACTGGAGATGCTGGCGGCGCAACTGACGGAAATGGGATTCCACCCCGGCGATCTCTCCAAGCGCAAGAACATCACGGATTTCCTGAAGTCCGTGCGGGGGCATCCTTTCGAATATGACGCCAAGCTGGCGACGCTGAAAAGCATGAAGCGCGCCCTGTATTCGCCCCAGACGCTGGGGCATTACGGGCTGGCCAAGAAGTTTTACGCGCACTTTACATCGCCCATTCGGCGCTATCCGGACCTGGTGGTGCACCGCATTCTACAGGCCATGCTCACCCAACATCGCAGTCCCTATGCGCATGGCGATCTGGCAGCCCTCAGCCTGTCTTGCTCGCGGACCGAGCAGGTGGCGGAGACGGCGGAAAAGAACCTGCTGGAGATCAAGAAATACCGGTTCCTGGAACAGCAAATTGTCCGGAAACAGCCGCAGGTATATGACGCCATCGTCGTGCGCGTGAAAAATTTCGGTTTGTTCGTCGAACTGACCCAGTTACAGGTTCAGGGCCTGGTGCACGTATCCACACTGTCCCGTGAATTTGTCCATTATGATGAGCAGCGCCAGGTTCTACGTGCTGGCAAGGTGACGTTTACCCTCGGCGATCGCCTGCGTGTTTTTCCCGCCCGTGTTGATTTTGACAAGCGGCAGATTGATTTTGCCGTCGTGGACGATGCCCGCGTTGCCGGTGTCGCCGGCGCGGCCGCTCCGAAAGGCCGGCCGATTGGGAAACCGCAGGGGACACGGCATCAGCAAAAGCGACGTCAGGGGCGGCGGTGAGTGTGGGTTCTGTTTTTGATTTGTCATCGGAAACAAAATGTTTTAAATTAATCTAATTAGGAGGTTCCAATGAAGGCTAACGTGGATTCGGATGTATGCACCGGCTGCGGATTGTGCGTCGATGCTTGCCCGGCGGTATTTGAAATGGATGATGCCGTTGCCACTGTAATCGTTGAGAACGTGCCCGAAGATGCGTTGAATACCTGTCGGGAAGCCGCTGATAATTGCCCGGTCGAAGCCATTAAAATCGAAGAATAACCGATGACAATTATCAACCAACTTTGGGCGGCCCGGAAAATGTTTCGGACCCAGCGCAAGCCGCCCCAGGATCTGGTGGTAGTGGATTTTGACGCGTCCGCGGTCCGCTGTATGCGTTTAAAACTAAGCGGCAGTGAATTTATGGTAGCGGCTACGGATATATTGCCTGCCGTGGACATCAGCGACGAGACTCAAGTCAAGGCCTTTAAACTACCCAAGAGCATGGCCTCCCGTTACATCGCTCTTTGCATTCCAGGATATGACGCCATTGTCAAGTTGTTGAATTTGCCGGGTGCCCTCGACGGTCAGGTTGAGGAACAGATTCGCGAACACATGGGTGTGGAAGAGGGGTCTTATCGGTTTGGCTACCGGATTGTCAGCCAGACGCACTCCGAAACGCGTTTGCTAACCGTGGCCATTCCGGAATCCCAGATTCAGGCGGCCTGCGCCATATTCCCTTCCGGTCTGCCGGTCCCCGTTACCGTGGAATTGAGCGGCCTCGCAGTTATGACCTCCTTTCTGCATGGTCCGGGCAAAACCGTGCAGGATGAAGCCATCGGGGTCATTGAATTTGGTTCCCGCGTCACGTATTTCGCATTTTTTAAAAAACTTGAACTGATTCTGATCAGGAAATTTGATTTCGGCCATTTCAACCTGCTGGACCGGATCGAGAAAAGTATGGGGTTTGACCGCCAGACCGCCCAGGATGTTGTGGTGGACCGGTCTTTTGACATTTCCCAGCTTGTCAAGGATTTGGCCGATCCGTTTATCAAACAATTGGTCATATCCAAGCATTTTGTGGAGCGGCGCGAAAATTGCCATATTTCCAAGATCTATGTGCCCGATGATCCACGCGTCTCATGCGATTGGCTGAATGAAATCAAGGTTGCCCTGGGATTGGACGCCAACACGTGGCAACCATTTGAAGGCATCAAATTAATGCCCGACGCGCTTCCCCAAAAATTCGAAAAATGCCGGTCGCAATTTGCCGCGGCCATGGGCACGGCCCTGGCCATGTCTGAAGAAGGTCTGGTCGGGCCGGGCGGGTGAAGACGGACGACAGACGCCAGATGTCGGACGCCGGATGATGAAAGGCGGAAGAGAGACGGTGTAGCCGCCGTTCGACAGAACGGCAATCCGTGAAAACTACGAACAAAGAACCAGGAACGAAGAACGATGAATCTGCAAGTGGATTTCATGCTCGACACCGAACGCCGTAGCGGCAGTTCGGTGAGCCAGAAGTTTATTATTCGCCTGGCGGCCTTTGTCATGCCGGTTATTGTGCTTGGTTTGTTTTTGGTTCTTATCGTTGCTTACCAGTCGTCCAAGCGTGACCGGAATGTCGTTGAGCAGGAAAAGATACAGATTGATCCCGAGTATAAAAAGGTTGTGAGCCTCGAAAAGGAATTTAAAAGTGTCCGGGACTTAAAGACGGCCATCCAGGGGTGGAGCGATTCGCGGCTGGATGCTTATCGGTTACTGCGCGGATTACAGCGCGCGGCGCCGCCAACCATTCAACTGACCCAGTGGGTTTTCAATGAGAAAGTGGAGGCGGTGGGAACCGTGTTTGGGCGTACCGCCGGAATCTACATGAAAGGCAAAGTTACCGGAGAACGCCCGGAGGCCGATGTCCAGCGTCTGTACCAGGCGCTGAAAAGCGAACCGCCGTTCCCGGATATCATCGCCCAAGTCGAGGTGAAACGCTTTGCCGCTTCGGAAGCGCTCGATGAGCAGGATGGTCGTGTTTTTGATATCGAGTGTATGTTAAAACCGCGGCTCTTTGTTCAGCCGGCCGGTCCGGCGTCAAAGCCCAAGTGAAAGAGATCAGCGATCAGAAGGCAGAGGTCAGAATTCAGAGAATAGTAAATTGGGGTCGTTTTGCATGGAGATTTTCATACTGACATCTGACCTCTGATATCTGACATCTGATTACTGGATGGCACCTATGTCCCTGACGAAAAAACAAATGCAGCAATGGGGTCTGGGCGCGATTGGTGGTGCCATAGGCTTGTTTGTGATTATTCAGTTCGTCGTGGTGCCCATGGTCGGCTCTGTGAAGGATAACCGCGAAAACACACTTGCTTTGCGGGAGCAGTTGGATAAAGCCAGGGAAGTGATTGGGACGGGAGCGGAACTCCAGCAAAATCTGAATCAGACCCGCGCCGATATCCAAGCGTTAGCAACGAATATACCGTTGCCTGTACTCGGCAATTACCTGCTGGGCAGGGACCAGCAGATTCGTTCCTGCTGTGCGGGGTTGAATATGCAGATTGCCAGTGTGACGGAATGTGATGTGCTCGATGTGGCCGGTTGGAATAGTTTATTCAAGATCTATCGCGTGCGCGTAGTGGGGCAGGCGGGGATCAACGATCTGGCCCGTTGCTTTTATGCAATCCAGAAGCGCAATCCCTTGGTATCCGTGGCGGTGCTCAACATTGTGCCTCAGAATGGTATCCCGGCTATCCATAACGTCAGTTTTGTGGTGGCCTGGCTGATCTGGGCCAAACCCGATAAGCGCCCGGCATTTTTACTGGAACCGGATCAAAAGGCATCGGCACTAACTCCGGGTCCAAAAAAATAGGAATTTTAATATTGGCAGGAGGGGCCACGCGAAACGCGTGGTAAACGCTACGCTTGCCCCGCCCCATGGCGGGGCGCCGCGACCGTCGCCGTACATAGTAGTACGCCTCCCACATGAAAATAGTTACCGAAGGCCTGATTAAAAAACAGCTCTTATGAATTCCTTAATACCATATGTCGTTGTCAGTTTACTGGGGAGTGCATGGGTTGCCGCCGGCGCCGCCCCGCAACCCGGAGCAGGTGTTGCGGCGACTACCGAGCGAAACATGGTCGCTGAGAACGAGGCGGATTATGCACTTACGTTAAAGGACCCCTTCAGTCCTATTGGTTACCGTCTGCCCATGTCGGAATGGCAGACCTCGGCGGCCGACGCATCGGCCGTTTCCAATGTTCCACCGCCCAGTATTGATCTAAAGGTCAAAGCAAAAGCCCTCTTGCGAGTTATGGGGATTGTTAAGCGCGGAAATACGTATGTAGCTAATATCAACGGAGCCATCGTTCGTGCCGGCGATGAGGTTGGCGTCACGGTGGATGGACAGACGGTTGTGTTTATTATCCGTGCCATTTCGCTGAAACGAGTTCAGATTGAGCCGCGAGAGTAGCCGGAAGACGGACGCCAGATAACAGACGACGGACGCCAGACTGGAGCAGAGGGAAGACGGATGACAATAACAGACGAAAGGTGTTCGGGGTTCAGGAAATTCATTAAGGGAGGTGCCCTCATCCTCGCCATCCTTTCGCACGGACGAATTGGGCCAGTGGCGACCAGGCGCTGGAAACGGCTTTTCAATGGATAAATCTTGCCTTCTTACCTGAACCCCGAACACCTTGCTAATAATGATCTTTATCCTTGATGTAATAGCCGAAATTCATTAACTTTAAACAAGCAATTGTATCGCAGGAGGGAACTATGAAAAAATGGCGATCGGGATTATTGGGCAGTCTGGTGATTGCCAGTCTGTCGATTGTATGTCTGGCGGTGCTTATGGCCTTCAGCGGGTGTGAGGGCACAACCGAAGAGGACAGTAGCGGGGTGGATGCCTATATCGCTG
>VSJD01000305.1 GCA_008636095.1 Kiritimatiellota bacterium
CCCATCCATATACGTCGGCGTCCCGGGATACGCCTTTGTCCCCCGACCTGAAAATCACCATCAGCCCTGTCCAAGCTACCGCCAGTATTATCGGCCAGACGATCGTCTTCACAGCCTACGGCGGGGATGGCGCTTATCACTGGGGGGTATCCGAGAATGCCAACGGAAAAATTGAGTCCAATGGCGCTGATCAGGCGATGTACACTTGTCTGCTGGTGGGTAACAACGACGTGATTGTTCAGGATGACACTGGGCATTACGCGGCGGCGCATATTTCTCCAGTGACGGATGCCATGACAATTTCCCCGGCTTCAGCTTCGCTTTCCGGCGGAGCGTTGAATGTGTCGCTTGCCGTGGCCGGCGGTACACCCCCTTATTCCTGGACTTCCGGAAATACAGCGCTGGGCACCGTTTCTTATTCCGCAAGCTCAAGTTATGTGGCGGCTTATACGGCCGTGGCCGGTGTCTATGGCCAGAATGTCATAACGGTGATTGATACCGAAGGCCGGACGGCCTCCGCCACAATCACCCAGGCGCTATAAAGATTCGCAGTTAATATGTATTATTAGTTGTGGCCAACGGCCATCTTGAGGAACATCATGAGAAAAGTTTCAGCGGTTATACCCGTGCTTATCGCCGGCGTTGTTTTTTCGTTTGTCGCCATCTTTTTTTTGGTGGCTCAGGAAGACCAGCCTGCCCGCCGTAGCCTTGGCGAAGACGGGACAACGGACCAAGCAGCCGCGTCCGCAGAGGTCAGCACCGAGACGCCCACCGTTCCGGAAGCGCCGCCTGCCAAAGGGAAAAATGGAAGCGCCGATGGCGTGGTGGAAATTACGGTGGCCGCTAAAACCGGCGCGCCACCGGAATCCGTGGAAACAAAAGGTGACAGCACCGGTGCCGCCGCCAGCGCGAGCCTGATTACCGTGGCATTTGATAATGTGCCCGTGCAGGACGTGGTGAACATGTTCGCCCAGATTTCGGGCGCAAATATCATCATGGCCGGCTCGTTCACCAACATGGTTATCACGGCCAACCTGAAGAACGTGGAATGGAAATCGGCGTTGAACCTGGCCCTGGGCTCAGTGAACCTCTCCATGATCGAAGACCCATCCGGCATTCTCATGGTCGTCACCTCCGAAATGTATCCCAAGAAGCTCCAGGAAATCGAGGCCACCAAACCGTTGGTGACCCGGACCATTGTCCCGAGATATCTGAATGCCGTGGACTTAGTGGAACAGATCAAATTGTTCAAAGTCCTGTCGCCGCGAGGTTCCATTACCACAAGCCAGAGTGCCAAACAGGATGTGATCAACCTGAAATCTGCGCAAACCATAGATGCCTTGATCATTCAAAACCCGAGCATCACGACGGCCATTGTCATCACGGATATCAAGGAATACGTGGACAAGGTCGAGGCCCTGGTCCTGACACTGGATAAACGCGAGCCACAGGTGTTCATCGAAGCCCGTATCATTAACGTGGCCACCAGTGACAGCAAAAAACTGGGATTTGACTGGAGTATGTTGGATAGCTTTGGTGTGAAGGCGGGGCTTAACGATCTAACCTGGAACTATACCGACTCGCATTCCGTGGACAATACCAAGGAAAACACATTCGATCAATGGGATAAGCGCAATAACTTGGATACATTGAATATGGCAAATGGGACGGATCCCACACGGACGATTA
This sequence comes from Kiritimatiellota bacterium, assembly GCA_008636095.1. Lineage (GTDB taxonomy): Bacteria > Verrucomicrobiota > Kiritimatiellia > JAAZAB01 > JAAZAB01 > VSJD01. Next base: position 1,690 of record VSJD01000305.1, read on the forward strand.
AAGATACAATTGACCAAAAGCGGGATGTAACCGACAAAATCACCGACACCGTCAAAGATACGGTCCTGCAAGGTAAGACGGCCACAGCCTTCTTGGATTTTTCGCAGGTATCTCTTTTTCTAAGCGCCTTGGAAAAAAACGACAACGCCGAGATGATTTCGCATCCGCAGATCGTGGTTGGTAATCGCGTGGAGGCTAAAATCCATGTAGGCCAAAAATATCCGGTTTTGCCGACAGTGAAAGACCAAACGACTGCGGCTGGCTCAGCCCCAATCATAACATATTCAGACGGTCCACAGGAAATCATTGATCTGGGGATAACCCTATGGGTCATTCCCGAGATAGATTTCAATCGCAATACTGTCCGGTTGACGGTTCGGCCGCAAACAGCGACCAAAAACGGCGAGGTTAAAAACGATCAAACCGGCAAGATATATCCAATTGTGCTGTCGCGTGACATAGTCACCCGCGTTAACGTGCCCAGCGGTCATACAGTCGCCATCGGTGGCCTGGTGGAGGACAGGACAGCCAAGATTGAGAGCAAAGTTCCGGTTCTGGGCGATATCCCGCTATTGGGCCTGTTGTTCCGGCATACCGAAGATGTGGTGACGAAAAACAACCTGATCATTTTAATTACGCCCACGATCCTGGATGACAGCAAGCCGCTGACCGGCTTGGAAGCCGTGGCCCAGCTAACCATAGATAAATATGAAAAGATACCGCTGTCCGCTGTTAAGGCGGTTCCTTCCAATACGGTGGCCGGCGTGACGATCGGCACCAATGCGGCTACGCCCGCGGCGGGCATGGGCCGGATACCAGACGCCGGACGACAGATGCCGGACGCCAGCCTGCCCGCAGAAGCCTTGGCGAAGGCGGGAGAACCGTCGTCGGCCGTTCCGGTGGCGCCCGTCCCGACAGCGACAACGCCGGCGAATCCGTGAAACATTGCAGATAGGCACGAATGGAATTTTACGGATTATTTGTGGTTTGTAGCCGCGCCCGTGAGGGCGTGGATTCCTCCGACGGCCACGGCGTCATCGCCGCGGCTACATGAAATAGCCGTACTGAAGTATGCGCTTTAGTCTCGGCGAAGCCTCTGGCGTAGCTTGGGGCGCTTAACTTCAGGGTGGATTCTTTCGGTCTCTCATGAATTTTCTGAACACCGAACACTGAACACCTTGTGAGAACCGTTACGGCGACGAAATTATGACCTTCCTTCCCAAAAGCGCGTGGCGCTATGCCATTCTGATTATCATTCTATTCGCGATCGTCGCCGTGGCCTCCATGACGATTATTTCTTATCTCCAGGATCAGATTGCGGAGCAATCTGCCAGCGAGACGATTAAGCAACTGAGCATTGCCATCTGGGCGCTGACGATGGGATGCATGTTTCTGGCCGGTGCCCTGGGCTTGTGGGCCATTCGATCAACCGCGGAAATCGAAGGCCGCCGCCGGATTGGCCGGTTCGTGGATACTATGGATTATTTGAGCGATGGCTTATTGGCCATTGACGGCAAGGGCCATGTGCGGGGATCCAATCCGGCCGCCCGTAAGTTGGTCGCGCATGCCCTGCCGACTAATAAGGCGGTCATGCTCCGCGACGTTTTTGCCTGCTTGACGGAACCGGACATGCATCAGCTCCTGGATCCGCTTCAACCGCATGAAATAGAAAAGGATTGTGTTTATAGCCACGGCTTGCGCACCCTGCGGTTCCGGTCCCAGCCCTCGGAAGGTTTGATGTTGATTCTGATCAGCGATATCACCGCCCATCATTCCCTTGAAATCCGCAAACGCCAGATTGCCCAGCTTCAGATTATAGGGCGACTTGCGGCGGGGGTGGCCCACGATTTTAACAATATCCTGTGCGCGATTTCCGGACATGCCACACTCCTTCAGCGCTTTGGCATGGATCCGGAGAACCTGAAACGGTCATTGACGGTCATTGCCGAAGAAACGCAGAAGGGCGTGGTGCTGTCCCGCCAGTTGTTGGAGTTGAGCCGCTCCGGGGCGGAAGGCAGGCCCAGCGAAAACCTGGCCGGCAATGTTGTGGAGGCCTCCGCCTTGCTGCGCATTGCGCTGTCCCCCGAATGGATTGTGAAGTCTACAATCCAGGGTTTACCCGCCTACGGCGGCGCCATAGGCGACCAAGGTTCGTATTCGGCCGTGCCGCTGGCGCCAGCCCAGGTTGAACAGGTGGTCCTGAACCTGGGCCTCCTGGCGGCCGATGCACAGTCGCGCCCTGGCACGGTGACGATTTCACTGAACCGGCCGGGACAGGGCCCCCTGCTGGATGTCGGTAACCAGTATGCGGCCGTCATTTTGATTTCCGGAGAATCGGCCCCGCCGACGGAGTTTGTCTTGCCGACACAACAACAGGTTGCGCCGGTGACCGATGAGGGTGGCGTCATTTCTTCGGTGGTCAGGACGATCGTGGAAGAGGCACATGGTCATCTGGATCAGCTTTCGGCCGCCGGCGGGTTATGTGTCTATCGCGTCTGCCTGCCGCATTTGGATACGCGGTCGGATATGGAGCCGGCCGGTCGGCTTTCCGCTGACCAAATCACAGACTTGCTGGCGCGGTGGCGGGTCATGCTGGCCGGAACGGGTCACGAGTTGGATATGCTCGAAACAAAACTGTTGAGTATCGGCACTCGGATTGATCGCAAAGCGAATGTCGTTTCGATTCTCGCCAGTGTGGAACGAACCCGGGAATTGGATGTCCTGGTCATGGAAAAAAGCATTCTGGGCGCGGACGAGCACAATCTGCTGAAAGCTCTGCGTGAATTATGCCCCCGACTTGGGATTGTCATTCTTGGCCAGGATCCGAAACAAACACGCTGGCCAGAAGCGCTGGGCATTATCTGTGTACCGCGCGTTAGTAGTCCCGAACATTGGCTACGCCCCTTGATTGCGGCCAGGTCCGCTGCCGTTCGCGTGGCGATCGCGGCGATATAACCTTCACCAACTCAAGCTGGCCGGGCGTTACTGCAATGGGGTCCAGCCCGTCCCGCCCAAGACGCCACCGTTGAGGAGAACGATTCCGTTGGCCAACGAGAAGATGGACCAATAGCCGTCCCGGTAAAATGCCAGGTCAGCCTTGCCGTCCCCGTCATAGTCGCCGGGCACCGGGATGGCATCCGTCCCGCCCCACACGCCTCCGTTTAGGAGGATGATTCCGTTCACCAACGAGAAGATGGACCAATAGCCGTCCCGGTAAAATGCCAGGTCAGCCTTGCCGTCCCCGTCATAGTCGCCGGGCACCGGGATGGCATCCGGCCCGCCCCACACGCCTCCGTTGAGGAGGATCATTCCGTTTGCCAACGAGAAGATGGACCAATAGCCATCACGGTAAAATGCCAGGTCGGCTTTGCCGTCCCCGTCATAGTCCCCGGGCACCGGGATGGCATCCGGCCCACCCCATGCGCCTCCGTTGAGGAGGATCATTCCGTTTGCCAACGAGTAGATGGACCAATAACCGGCACGGTAAAATGCCAGGTCGGCCTTGCCGTCCCCGTCATAGTCCCCGGGCACCGGGATGGCATCCGCCCCGCCCCACACGCCTCCGTTGAGGAGGATCATTCCGTTAACCAACGAGTAGATGGACCAATAATCGGCACTATACACGGCCAGGTCGGACTTGCCGTCACCATCATAGTCCCCGGGCACTGGAATGGAATCCGACCCGCCCCAGATGCCCTCGTTGTTGAGGAGAACGCTACCCGCCATTAAGTATATGGACCAATAGCCGTCACGGTACACGGTCGGGTCGGCCTTGCCGTCCCCGTCGTAGTCATTCTGCGTCTGCCGGCTTCCACACACGGTCAGGTTGAATGCGAATGAATTGGTGGCGCTCACGGCAATGGCATAGGTGCCGTTGGAGATGCAAATCCAGGTGGCCGGTCCATTGGTGCCAGAACTGCAGGTAATTCCCTCGCGATCGGTAATGCGGACGAAGTAATTCTGGTTGGGAGCCGTGAGGCGGGCCCGGTACGTTGTGCCGATCTGGCCCGTGAACCAATACCATTGCGTGCCGTTGGCAAAGGGGATCGAACCGTTGGTAATGCTGGAAACCGGCAGGGTGGGGATGGCGGCCTCATCGAGAAACCGGTAGCTGGAATATTGCAGGAGCTCAAAACCGTTGGTGGTGGTTACCTGGATGGCGCCGCCCTTGCGATAGTGCGTGCCCCGTTGGAAAGCTAAGTTGTCATTCGTCTGCGGCTCGATCACATACATGCCCAGCATCCACTCGGTCATCAAGGCCCCGTCCTTTGTCGTGAAACGAAGAGTCTTCTTCTCGGGCTGGCCGGGCTCCCAGAAATAATCTACGGGATTCAGATTCACGATGCGATACACGCGATTGGTCCGACTGCCCCAAGCCGCCGACAGCGGCCCCGGAAGATAGCGCTCACCCAGCGGTTCGACGGTTTCAAACGCGCCGTTGACTTGATGCAACACCAGCATGGCATGTTCCACCAGATTGGTGAACGCGAATTGATTGCTTTGGGAATTGGCCGTGGAAAACCAGCCATTGGACCGTGGACCCAGGTCGCTGAATATAGTGGGGGTGTCGGAATAGGCATTGACGATCAAGGTTAGCGTGCCGGTAGCGGCCACAACCTTGTGGTAGCCGGCGGCGCCCACATATAGTCCAGCCAGGGCATTAAGGTTCGTCTGGGGCCAGTTCGTGACCGGCGAGGCGTCCGGCACAAACGTGTTGGTCGGCCAGTGATTGGTGGTTGTTTTGTCCAGAATGGCCCATTGCAAAGCCTGAATACCGATGCTATCGCATTGACTGCCGGCGGTATTTTGAATCACCGCCACGCCGAGTTTGAGATCGCGTGAAATCGCCAGGAACGCACTATGCATGTAAGTCGCGCCGTCTTTCCAGGACACCTTGCCCGCATAACGCAGGCGATAGTCGTTGACATCATCCCAGCCTAATCCCGTGAAACTGTCACTCACATTCAACGGCAGATTGGTCCCTTGTGCCGTGGTCATTATATCAATCCCATTCGAGCTGACCAGGGTTTGTCCATTATATTGACCATCTGCCATGATCATCTTTATGTATTTCGTCAGGTCATTGGCCGAGGAATACATACTCCCTGAGCCAAGGGCGTTTAAGATCTCCGGTGGCTGGAGCTCTCCCTCCGTATTGTAAGCGGCGGCCAGGCGGTTGGAGATGGCGGCTTTGTCCGGCAGGAATGAACTGGCATCCATGCCGAGAGGACTGAAGATCATGGCGTCGGTTGCTTCCGCAAAATTTGTGCCGGTGATCCGCTGGACCACGTCGCTCAGTAAAACAAATCCGCTGTTGCAATAGTAAGCCCGTTCATTGACCGGCGCAAATGGGTAGTCGTTCTGCAGGCAATTGATCAGCCAGCTTGTGTAATCATCAAGCGTGCGTGTCGTAACCATACCGTTAAAAAAATCGCCGGGCAGACCACTCTGGTGGTTGAGCAGGGACCGGATGGTGACCGGCGCCACATTAGATAACATGGAAAACTCGCTCATGTAGTGGGTGAGATTGGTTTCTATGTCCACCCGGCCCTGATCAAGCAACTGCATATACGCGGTGCCCAGGAAGGCTTTTGAGCAGGAGCCGATATGATATACGGTATCGGCATCCGCGGCCACCCCGCCCTCGCGGTCGGCACTGCCGAATCCGGTAGCCCAGACCACAGTCTGGTCGTCCACCAGGGCGATGGACAAACCGGGGATATTATTAGAGGCCATCTGTTCATTGATATAGGCAGTCATCTGGACGATGGTGTTGGTGTAGCTCGGATCTGTGACCGCGCTGCAGATTGATGCGCCGGCCATTAGCAAGGCTGAAAAACCGAGACCGAAGGCAGTCAAGAATTTCATGGCTTATACCTCCGAATTGGTGAGTTAAAGCGGATCAGGCTTTCCTTGTTAGAATAAAGCATAGCGCTATATATTTGGTACGTCAACTTGTTGTTGTCCCGCATAACCTCCGTTATAAATTGAGCTTGCAGACCCTTAAAAAGCTTGTAACCTTGCTTCTGTCTGGCGGGTATAACCGGCATTGCCAGCTTAGCTCAGTCGGCAGAGCAGGTGATTTGTAATCACCAGGTCGTCGGTTCAAATCCGACAGCTGGCTCCAGTCGGTGCCCCGGATGGATGGCAGACGACGGACGGCGGACACCGGCCCGGAGAAAAAGAAAGATCGAAAAAGCAAGAGGAGTTATGAAACTTGGCGTTGCCCAAAAAATAATCGAAGAGCATCTTGTAAAGGGGCGTCTGATCCCCGGCGAGGAGATCGGGTTGAAGATTGATCAGACCCTGACCCAGGATGCCACGGGAACAATGGTCTATCTTCAGTTCGAAAGCATGGGGCTGTCGAGCGTGGCTACCGAACTTTCCGTCAGTTATGTGGACCATAACACCATCCAGGATGGCTACGAAAACGCGGACGATCATCAGTATTTACAGTCGGTGGCGGCCAAATACGGCATCCTGTTTTCAAGGGCCGGCAACGGTATTTGCCATCAGGTCCACCTGGAGAGGTTTGCAGCGCCAGGTAAAAGTTTGCTGGGCTCGGATTCGCATACGCCCACTTGCGGCGGGATCGGGATGCTGGCCATCGGTGCCGGCGGGATTGATGTGACCTTGGCACTGGCGGGATCCCCGTTTTTTATGGAGTGTCCCAAAATCGTCCGGATCGTCCTGCATAACCGCTTGCCGCCTTTTAGCTCGGCCAAAGACGTAATTCTGACCGTGCTGGGTATTCTGACTACCAAGGGCAATACCGGCATGGTGGTCGAATACGGGGGCGATGGCTTGTCCGGTCTTTCCGTGCCGGAGCGCGCCACGATTACGAACATGGGCGCGGAGCTTGGCGTGACTACCTCCATTTTTCCCAGTGATCGGGTGACGTTGGCGTTCCTGAAGGCGCAAGGACGAGCGCAGGCATGGCGCGAGATTTTACCGGATGCCGGCGCGCAATATGCGCGGGTCATTGATATTGATCTGGCTACGGTGGTGCCCATGGTGGCTAAGCCGCATAGTCCGGATAATGTCTGCCCGGTGAAGGATATTAATGGTTTGGCCGTGGACCAGGTGACGATTGGAAGCTGTACCAATTCTTCCTACACCGATCTCATGTGCGTGGCAAACCTATTGACCGGCCGGCGGGTCCATCCGCGCGTCAGCCTGGTCATCGCGCCGGGATCCCGGCAGGTATTTCGCATGCTGGCGGAAAACGGTGCGCTTGCCGCCATGGTGACTGCCGGGGCGCGGATTCTGGAGCCGGTGTGCGGTTTCTGCATCGGCAACTGCCATGCTCCGTGCACGGAGGGTGTCAGTCTGCGAACCACCAACCGGAACTTTAAAGGACGGTCGGGCACTCCTTCGGCGTCCGTCTACCTGGTCAGTCCGGAAACGGCGGCCGTGGCGGCAATTCGCGGGGTAGTCACCGATCCGCGGGAGGCGGGTTTCGACGACCCGGCGATTGCCTGCCCGGCGATTGCCGTGCCAACGGCCTTTGTGATCGACGACAGTATGGTTCTGAACCCGCCGCCACCAGCCGAACGCGATGCCGTGACGATTGTGCGGGGACCGAATATCGGGACACCCTTGCAACTGGAACCGCTGGCGGATTTTCTGGCCGGCGTGGTTGCCATCAAGGTGGGCGATAAGATCACGACGGATGATATCATGCCGGCCGGTCGTCGGTTGAAATACCGCTCTAATATCCCAAAGTACGCGGACTTTGTGTTTGAGCCGATTGATGCCACCTTTAGCCGACGCTGTCTGGAATATAAACAGAAGGGAATGGATGCGATTATCGTCGGGGGCGAAAGTTACGGACAAGGTTCGTCCCGGGAACATGCGGCCATCTGCCCGCGCTACCTGGGAATCAAAGCGGTACTGGCCCGTTCGTTTGAGCGCATCCATTTTGCCAACCTGGTTAATTACGGCATCGTACCGCTGGTCCTGGCGTCTCACGCTGATTATGAGGTGCTTCAACCGGGAGATGTTCTTGAAATATCCGGCCTGCTCGATAGCGTGCGCCAGGCCGAAAGCATTGTAGTAAGCAACAAGACCCGCGGAATGACACTCGTGGGCAAGTTGAATCTCAGCAACCGGCAACGGGATATATTATTGGCCGGTGGTGTGCTCCGGTATGCACGGGGGACAGACGACAGATGACGGACAATCCGTCCGATTCGTCCAATCAGACTGACAAATGAAAGAAAAAAATGAGCACTATTGGCATTATCGGCTACGGTTATGTAGGGCGTTCAGTGGAATACGGGTTTGTGGATCATGATCGCGAACGCGGTTT
>VSJD01000310.1 GCA_008636095.1 Kiritimatiellota bacterium
TGAACCCAAACACCGCGCCATCATTTATGATAAATACAAGGGGCCGCATGATCTCAATGGGCTCTTGCGTAAGAGTGATGTCATTTTCGCATGCCTGCCGACGCCCTACGATGAGCATGCGCTCACCATAGACCTTTCGATTTATGACGATATGATGGCTGAAATCTGTCCGAAACTGGCCGGTAAGGGCAAGGTCGTCGTCATTAAGTCCACCGTTGCGCCAGGCACGACCCAGCGGTATGCCCGTCGCTATCCGAAGGTGCCCTTTGCCATGAACCCCGAGTTCCTGACGGAAGCCAATTACCTGCAGGATTTCGTCAGTGCCGATCGGATTGTCGTAGGGGCTGATAACGACTGGGTAGCCCAGAAGGTGATTGATTTGTACCGGACTTGTTTCCCCGCCGCGACGATTGTGCATCTGAGCACCGTGGCCGCTGAGATTGTCAAATACCAGGCTAACGTCATGCTGGCGGCCAAGGTTGCCTTGGCCAATGTGTTTTACGACCTTTGCCGGGCCCAAAACGTGAATTACGAGGACGTCAAAAAGGCCGTGGCATTGGATCCGCGCATTGGCCGCAGTCATTTGGATGTGACTTCCGAACGCGGTTTCGGCGGGAAATGTTTTCCCAAGGACCTGGGTGCCATCATTGGCCGCTGTCGTGAGCTGGGGGTTGATTGCCAGCTACTCGAAGCCGTGCATACCTATAACCTGAGGATTCGCAAAGTGCGTGACTGGCGCGAAATTGCCGGCGCCACCGTCGGCGGTCGAATCTATCGCCGGGCCAAGGCGGGGAAAAATAAAAAAAAATAGTTTGGTCGCCATAAGGCGCATTATTCAAGAATCGCGCGTAGCGCCTTTTTCATTCGATGTTCGGCGTTTGCTTTGGTTGCGGCTTCTTTTAAATATTCATGAAATCATCAGATCACCTCCTGCGCCATAGCATACTGCTGATGGCGGCTTCGCAGGTGAGTAATGTGTCCAGTGTGCTCTTTCATATGTTTATGGGCCGCTGGCTGGCCCCTGCGGAATATGGCGTGCTTTCCTCAATGTTGGGCGTGGTTCTGATTGCCGGCATGCCGCTGGGCGCCCTGGGCACGGTTTTAATTTTCTTTACCGCACAACTGCTCCAACAGAACCGCGCCGGCGATATATTCCCGCTCATGCGCTCCTGGGCGTTGAAGCTCCTGGTCATTTCCATTCCCCTGCTGGTGATGGGCTTCCTGTTCAGTCAGCCGCTGGCCGAATTCTTTAAATTGCCGGATCGGAGCGCACTTTTTATGGTCCTTATAATTCTGGCCATGACCTTTTTTACGCCGGTCATCAGTGCCCCTTTGGGTGGCATTCAAGCCTTCGGGTGGGGGTCCGCATCTGGAATTAGCTGGGGCGTTATGCGGCTGGTTGTTGGTGGCGCCCTCGTTTATTTTGTCGCCGCCTCAGCCAAGTGGGCCCTGGTAGGACATGGGGTGGGGGTGATTGTCAGCGTGGGCATTGCCATGGCCGGACTATGGGTCATTCTGCGCAACAGCTTGCCCACGGATCAAGCTTTGCCAGGCACCCATGACTATTTATGGCGTACCCTCGTGGTGATGGCCTGTTTTTCATTCCTAATGAACGCCGACATACTGATTGTGAAGCATTATTTTTCGCCGGATCAATCGGGGTTTTATGCGCGCGCGGCCACAATTGGGCGCATGATCATTTTTCTGCCCATGCCGATTGCCGGCGCGTTGTTTCCAAAGACGGTGTCTGATGGCGCTACGAGTGCTCAACATAACAGGCTCCTGTGGAAGGCGCTCTTTTATACGGCGATTATTATTATTCCGGGTGCCCTGGTCTGCGCGCTTTTTCCGCAATTGCCGCTCGGTGTCCTCTATCACGACTGGCAACCTGACGCGGCCATGTGCCGGCTGGTGCGCTGCACGATTTGGGCCATGATTCCCCTGAGTTTGGCGTTCATCATCATGAATTTTGAACTATCCCAGAACCGGTTCCGGATCATCTTGCCCTTAATCCTATGCGTGTCCGGCTATTTAATCGGGGTTGCGCTCTGGCACAATTCCATCCTTCAGATCGTGGCGATCCTGGCGACGGTCAGCGTCATGGCTTTACTGGCACTGGTCTGGTGGCTGCCGTGGAGCGGGAAGGGCGTTTCGGTTGTTTCTTGACATTCTGCTGCCGTCGAATAATCATTCAAACAAGTTGATTTTTAATTAAGGTTCTAAGTAAATCCTGTTAATCCCGTCAAAATCTTTTTGTGAAAACCAATATCTTTTTCTTCAACTGACTGACGAATAAGAATTGACGGTCTTCTGCAGGGCACGGATGGGTGATTACATATGCATTCCCAATTCAAACGCATCCTGGTGACCGGCGCGACCGGATTCCTCGGGCATCATATCGTTCCTGCCCTGCGCGCATCGTTCAAGGCTGAAATTATTGGCGTGGGGCGAAAAGATTACGACCTGCTGGTCGGTGGCCAGGCCGAAGCCATGCTGGCCGCCATCAAACCTGATGCGATCATTCACTTGGCCGCCAGGGTGGGTGGGATTATCGCCAATGAAAAATATCCAGCCGAATTTTTCTATCAGAACGTAACTATCAACACGGCACTATTTCATGCCGCCTATAAGGCCGGGATCAAGAAACTGCTGACCTTAATGGGAGGCTGTTCATATCCGGCCAAGGCGTCATCACCCATTGGCGAAGATCAAATGTGGAATGGTTTTCCCCAATCCGAAAGCGCCAGTTATTCGGTAGCCAAGAAAATAATATTGGTCCAGTCGGCGACCTACCGCCAGCAATACGGATTTAATTCCATCGTATTGGTTCCCGGTAATGTCTATGGCGAATGGGACAATTTCAACCTGGAAAGTGCCCATGTGATCCCAGCACTCATCCGAAGATACGCGGAGGCCGCCGAACAGAACCTTCCCGAAGTAACGGCATTCGGCACCGGCCGTCCGACGCGTGATTTTGTCTATGCCGGTGATGTGGCCGCCACGATTCCCTGGTTTCTGACAAACTATGACAACAGCGAGCCAGTCAATATATCCACCGGCACACGGATAACGATCCGGGAACTGGCGGAAACCGTAAAAAAAGCGACTGGGTACAAAGGGCGTATTGTGTGGGACGAATCCAAACCCGACGGCCAAATGGACAAGATATTTGATGTAACGCGCTTGTATGGACTGGGTTTACGTTGCCAGACGAAGCTTGACCAGGGCTTGGCGCGCACCGTCAAATGGTTTTTACAGGCCCGCCAGGAAGGCACGGTGCGATTATGATGCCGCCGGAAATCATTGTGTTGGGCGGCAAAGGTTTTGTAGGGGCGGCCATAGTCGCGGAGGCAAGCCGGCAAGGCCGCGACGTAATTGCTGTTGATCTGGTTGAGTATCAGGCCCGCGTCGGCGCGGCGTGTCGGGTGCTGATTAACGCCAACGGCAATTCCAGGAAGTATCTGGCCGATAAAGACCCCAAGCTTGAGTTTGACGCATCAGTGCAAAGCGTGTTTCATGCGTTGCATGACTTTCGGTTCGATCATTATGTTCAGCTTTCGACAATCGATGTCTATGCCGACAAAGGTAATCCGGCATTAAACTCCGAGCAGGCGCCGATTGATCCGTTATGCCTTTCCCGTTACGGCCATCATAAATGGCTGGCGGAGGAATTAGTTCGTTTTAATGCCCGGTCGTGGCTGATTGTCCGCATGGGTGGTTTTGTCGGGCCCGGGTTGAAAAAAAACTCGATCTATGACATTCTTAAGGGATTGCCTTTGCGGGTGCATCCGGATTCGTGCTACCAATACCAGCATAACGCCGATCTGGCCCGAATTGTGCTGGAATTGGTTGATCGGCAGGTATTCAATGAGATTTTTAATGTTGCCGGGGAAGGGGTGATCTCATTGTGCGAAGTGGCGGCAATGGTTCCGGGATACGATCTGAGTCAGTTTCTACCCGGAGCCGTGATCGAGCGCTGTGATGTTAATATCGGGAAAATACAAAAGATCTGCCCTGTTTCTCAAACGTGCGCAACAGTGTCCGCTTTCATCAAGCAGGTTTTAACCGGAAAAGAGGTGTTGGCATGATCATATCGCGCACGCCATTTCGGGTAAGTTTTTTTGGCGGGGGCACGGATTTCCCGTATTTTTATGAAAAGCATGGCGGCGCCGTCCTCCTGGCCACCATCAATCAGTATTGTTATCTTTCCATCCACAAACTGAGCCCGTTCTTCAAACATCGTTTCCGCGCCAGTTATGCGAAAACGGAGTCGGTGTTGCAACCGCAAGAGTTTCAGCATCCGCTAGTCCGCGAATGCCTCCTGCACCTGGATATTCAAGAGGGATTGGAAATATCCCATGTAGCCGATCTGCCCGGTCGAACCGGTATGGGCACTTCTTCCTCCTTCACGGTTGGCCTTCTCCATGCTCTGCATGCCTTTCGTGGCGACCGGGTGACGGCAGAGGACTTGGCCCGTGAGGCCGTTCATGTGGAACGCGTGCGGGTCGGTGATGACGGCGGTCACCAGGATCAGTACGCCGCCGCCTACGGCGGCTTCCTGCGGCTGGACTTTTCGGCCGGGCCGAAAGTCGCAGTGAAAAAACTGTCCTTGCCGTCCGCGCGCTTGCGCGCGCTGGAGGAACGGTTGATGCTGTTCTACACCGGCGTGGAACAATCTTCCGAGAATATTCTGCGTGAACAGAAACAGCGTGCCCCGCAGAACGTGGCGCATTTACAGGAAATGAAGTCTCTTGTAGATGAAGCCGAGCGCGTGCTGGAGGCTGGACGCGACTTGGACGATTTTGGCGCTCTTCTGCACCATACCTGGGAGTTGAAGAAAGGCCTCTCCACGGGGATCTCCACCCCCGCCATGGATCAGGCTTATGCAGCGGCGTGTCGGGTCGGCGCGCTGGGCGGCAAGCTTCTCGGTGCGGGAGGACGCGGTTTCCTGCTTATGTTTGCGCCGCCGGACAGGCGGAACAAGGTTCGTGATGCGCTGAGCTTCTATCAGCCGGTACCCATATCCATGGCGGGCGACGGCTCCCGGATTATCTTTCAATCCTAACCCGGACTAAGGCCGGCCCAGGCGGGCAAACCGGATCAAAGTCTCCGCGGTTTGCTTCGCGATATGTTCGGGATTGAATTCGGCCAGCGCCTTGGCCCGTCCCTTCTGCCCCATCTCGCGCCGCCGCACGGTATTCTGTTTAAGAATAGCCAGTTTTTGTAGAAATTCATCGGCGGAATTCGGGTCAAACAGCACCCCTTCCTGACCTTCCGTGACAATTTCCTGGATACCCTCCAGCCGGCACGCCAGCACCGGCAGGGCGCACATCATACTGTGGATCAAGGCGCCGGTCACATGGAAATGATCCGTGCTTTGCCCGATGCGCATGACTAATCCAATATCCGCGGCGTTGAGATGCGCATTCACGTCCGCATGGGATGCCAGCCAGCCGGCAAAAATGATTTGAGTCTGCAGTTGATGCTTTTGGACCAGTTCCCGCAGAGGTTTCAGGTCCGGTCCGCCTCCGATAATCAATAGTTTCAGATGCGGATCCGACTTCAATGCCGGGAGCATCCAGCCGGTGACACGGAGAATTCCCTTGTTCGGATGCAGGATGCCGTGATGACAAAGCACCACATCCGCATTGCCAAACCCCAGTTTGCGTCGCACCGCCACGGCGTCACCGGGCACAAAGAGATCGGGGAGCACGGCGTCCCGGGCTACCACCACGCGCTCGGGCGACACCCCCTGCGCAATCAAATGGCGCCGCAGGCTTTCTGATCGCGTAAAAAGACCGGCCGCCTTCAGCCAGCTATGCCGGTCAATGGCGTCGAGCCGCTTCTCTAACAGTCGTAGCCAGGAGAAATTTTCACTGTAAATGCTAATAAAAAAATCGCAGACCGTTATTGCCAGCGGACGGCCGGAAATCATCTGCATCAGGCGGCCCTGCGCCGGCAGACTGCTCTCGTCAATCCAAATCAGATCGGCGCGCCAAACAAAACGAAAGTAAAGCGCAATGAAGGGCAGGCAGGCATACCAGAGCAAAGCCTTTGCAACCTTATCAAACGTACTGGCCCTATTGACCGAAAAGGGTAAAAAGAGATAGCGAACCCCGGGGAACCGGTACTGAGCGCCCGCCTGACGGCGATTAGGCCCCACATAGAGCGCTTCACACTGCTGGCCCAACTGCCGTAGCACCTCGGGAATGATCGGATACAATTCCTTATGATCATGGACCCCGTACCGGTAAAGCAAGGCCACGCGTAAGGGATCCTTCCTGGATGCCGGTTCAGTCATATTGCCATCTTTCCTTTAGGCGGCTTTTTTGATCACAATCAACAACAAGCTGCTTGCTCAAACCACTAAAATAGTATAAACAATTCCCGGTCGTGTGAACACTGAAATGACACCCAATCTGAGACCATGAAAATTGTCGTCGGATATCCACCCACTCGTTCCGCCAAGGGACTGGCCCTGCTTTCCCAGAACCGCCAGTTCCAGTGGTTCAGCCACGAAACCCGGATCTTTCCCGTGGTGCTCGCCAGCGCCGCCACCATGGCCCAACAGGCCGGCCACGAGGTCATCTGGAAGGATGCCATTGCCGAAAACATGGATGACGACGCATTTCGGACCTTTCTGCGCCGGGAACAGCCGGATCTGTTCCTGTTCGAAACCAAGACACCCGTGGTCCGCCTGCATTGGCAGACTGTCCAAACCCTCAAATCCGAGTTTCCCGCTCTTAAACTCGTTATTTGCGGGGATCATGTCACCGCCCGTCCGGAAGAAACCCTGCAAAACGCGCCCGTTGATTTTGTGCTCTGCGGGGGCGATTACGATTTTCTCCTGCAGGACCTGCTTGCGTATTTGACCGCCGGCGCGCCGCTCCCCTGCGGCATTGTCTATCGCCAAAACGGGCAGATCGCCGGCAATAAGCATTTTGAGCTTAATCACAAGCTGGATGAGGCCCCCTTCATTGACCGCCGCTTGACCCGCTGGGATCTCTATCAAAAGGAATACAATTTGCGCGGGTGCCCGTTCATGTACATCATGTCCGGCCGCGACTGCTGGCATGGCAAGTGTACCTTTTGCGCTTGGACCGTCATGTATCCGCGTTTCCGGGTACGCAGTCCTGAAAACGTCCTGGATGAAATCGGCCAATTGATTGACGAGTATCATGTGACCGAAATCTTCGATGATTCCGGTACCCTGAACACGGGCGCATGGCTGGCCCGCCTTTGCGAAGGGTTGCAACAGCGTGGCTACTCCCGCAAGATCCGGTATTCCTGTAATATGCGCTTTGGCGCCTTGGAACCGAAAGACTACAAGATGATGCGCCAGGCCGGCTTTCGCCTGTTGAAGTTCGGGCTGGAGTCCGCCAACCAGGTGACGCTGGATCGCCTGCAGAAGAAAACCCGCGTGGAACAGATCGAGGAGGGCTGTCGCTGGGCCAAGCAAGCCGGGTTGACCGTGCACCTGACCATGATCGTCGGCTTTCCCTGGGAGACACGGGAGGATGCCCTGCGCACATTGAGGCTGGCGCGCGAACTGATGCTTACCGGGAAGGCCGATTTGCTGCAGGCCACCACCGTCGTTCCGTATCCCGGCACGCCGCTCTACGAACAGGCGCTGAAGGAAAACGGATTCCTGTTCGATCCGGGCGACTACGAACGCTTCGACATGCGCGAGCCGGTGCTCAAGGCGCGCATGTCACCGGAGGATGTCCGTGAAATCTGCAGTCAGATCTACGCCATTTTCCTTTCACCGCGCTATATTATGCACCGGATTGCAACCATTCGCAGTTGGAATGATATCGGGTTTCTTATGCGTGGCGCCGGAGCGGTCCTGGGACATCTGAAGGATTTTGGCCGATCGAAATAGATACAGGAACAGAATGAAATCAAAAGCGGAAATCATACGGGATAATCTGAAAGGATTGCAAGTATTAGACATAGGCGGTTCAGGATACGGCGAAGACAATCCTTATGAATCTGAACTCCGCAAGGCATGGTCGGTTTGCAAGCAAAGAATTACCGTTGATTGCTCGTCGTCTGCGGATATCAGCATGGACCTGAATGCCCTGCCCTTGCCAACGCTTGGTGACATTTACGACGTAGCAACCGCTTTTGATGTTCTCGAGCATCTAGACCATCCGGTTGATGTGCTGAAATGGATCCCGTCGTTCCGTCTGATCGTAATTCTTCCGAACGCATTATCATGGATCGCGCGGCGCATGGAGGTGCGTAATAAATCGAAGCATCTCTATTCTTTCACGCCCTATACGGCGTCCATATTGCTGCATGATGGAGGATGGCGAATAACTCGCATGGAATATCAGTTCGGGAAATGGTCGTTGGCAGCGCGAACCATCAATGCGATCGGGTCGTTGTATCCGCAGGCGGTGGCAACAGGGCTTGTGTTTCACTGCAATAAAGCGTAGCCAACAAATGAACCAGCCTGCTTGTCCCAAAATCGTAATGTTCAATCCTCGGGCATCGCTGAAGATGCCTTACGACGGCCCGCCGATGTCCATCCTCGCGGCAGTTTCGAAAATAGACTTGAACGTGTATCGCGTGGTTGTCGTTGACTGGCACTCCAAGGATTTCGAAAAGCGGTTGGAACGGGAGTGTGCGGATGCCATGGTTCTTGGTGTCACCTGCATGACCGGCTACCAGATCGGGCGCATGCTGGCGGCGGCGGCGTTGGCCAAGCAGGTCAACCCGGCCATCAAGGTCGTGTGCGGCGGATGGCATCCCACGCTGATGCCTAAACAGACGCTGTCCCATGAGTTGATCGATTTTATCGTGATGGGCCAGGGGCCGTGGTCATTTGAAGCTTTAGTGAATTGTATCCGCAACGGGCAACTCCCTGGAACGGTGCCGGGCGTCGGCTACAAAAAAGACGGCCGGCTGTTGATCAACGAGCGCCCGCCAATCGAGAATATCAATAATTTCCCGCCGATGCCTTATCAGCTCCTGGCCCATTACGAGGATTTTCTGGCGGAAACCAGTTTTGCCAAACGCGCGGCCTATATTCTCACATCCCAGGGGTGTCCCTCCAATTGCAACTTCTGCACCGAAGCGGCGTTTCATCACCGCCAGTGGACGGCGCGTCCCGTGGACTGGATCATTGCCCTGATCAAGGATTTCAAGGAGAAATACAACATTGATGGCGTGATCGTTGCCGATTCTAATTTTTACGTGAACGAAAAGCGCGTGGCCGAATTCTGCAAGGCCATGATCCCGCTGGGGTTGAAATGGGGCGGGACGTCATCCCGGAGCGATCAGTTGGCCCGCTACAGCGACGAAACCTGGGATTTGATGAAGGCCTCCGGGTTGCACGATATTTTCCTCGGTGTGGAATCCGCGAGTAACGAGACGTTGAAAGCGATGAACAAGGGCAACAAGATCGAGGATACGCTGGCGGTACTGCCCAAGGCCAGACAACGCGGGATTCGGATCCAGTGTGCGTTCGTGATCGGGGTGCCGGGCGTTGACATTCAGAAAGACTTTGAGGCCGACATGCGGTTTATCAACGCCATGCGCAAGACGGACCTGGTGGCGCAGTTTCACATGTTTTCGTTCACGCCCTATCCCGGCGTGCCGTTCCTGAAGCAGTCCTTTGCCTTGGGCTACAAGCAGCCGGACACCCTGGAGGAGTGGGGAAACTATACGCTCCACGCGGATGTGGCGCCCTGGATTCCGCCTCAGTACCCGAACATTACCGACCAGTTGTCGGTTTATTTCATGTTTTTGGCGGGGCACACACGAAAGGTGGTGACTGCGGTGGCGCCGCCCAGGCTGTTACACCTGGCGCTGTGGGCCGAAAGTGTGCTTTACCGCCTATTTTCCTTCCGGGTCCAACACTCGTTTTTTCGGTTGCCGATCGAGTTCAACATGATCATGTTTATCCTTCACCGTCGGCAATGGTTCTTTGGGGATACAAAGATCTATTTCTGAATATGGGATGCGCTTGCATGTGGAATGGCTGTCACTTCGG
>VSJD01000311.1 GCA_008636095.1 Kiritimatiellota bacterium
CACGCCGGCAATATGAATCGTCGAAATTGATATTGATATTTATCCTGGGAAAGAAAACAAAGGCATTATTGTTATGGTGTTGACGTTCATCCGTTAACCGGATAAGCCATAAACCTTTTGTTGCTGCATAGCCCAGGTCGAGACTTCTGGCGCAACTACCCGACCCATATCTTGACACCATAGGCCATCCGTTCAATGTGCCGGGTTGTGTGCGTAGTGTGGAGCAAGCGAATGCAGGCAACTTATTCCACCATTCGTCGTCAATTAGAAAAATACTGATATCCGAGCCAATCGCAAAAGTTTTCTAAACGTTGAGTCAAAACCAAATTTCGCCAAACAAACTGTGTTAAATCATTCCAATCACCTCCTTGAACATCGAAAAGCCGATTTCTTCAGCGTTTTCCGACAGACTTATTCTGTTCCACTCTTGCAGCGGTTCGGTTTCAGGCAGCCCCATCACTGGCTCCATTCGACGCCCCTATATGATCAACTGATACAACTGATGCGCCGTCAAGGCCAGTACCGCAAACATCAAATGGCACATCACTTTCGCCGTTCCGCACACATAGATCGCGTATGCCCCATAATGTTCCAAATGCGAGAACACGCGTTCCGCCGAAGGGCGTCCCGGCCCTTGCCACTCGTATTGGCCGATCTCCTTGCGCAAACTTTCCGCGCACAGTTCGCACACGCGGACGAATTGCTTTTCCTCCAATTCCGGAAACAACTCATGCTGAATGCTTTTCCACAGCTGTCCAATTGGAACTACATCGGATTGCATGCAGTCTCCTTGTTGGCAACATATTGCTGTTCAAGGAGTTACTATATGCGCGCCACGTCTCGGCGTCAGCGTTTTTAATGATCAAAATTCACGTAATCCGAAACTTTTGCAATTGGCTCATCCGAGAACTTCTGCTCCCCTTCGTTTGCTGGGTACTGGGTGTGAAATTACGGCATCTTGTGTCGCTGAGGTCTACCTCGGATTGCAAGGATCGTCGGACAGACGTCCGGGTCATTCCCGCCGCCAAGTTTCTGCCGTGGCTACACCCGCTACTTCCATTCTGCAACAATATTTCTTTGCGTCTTTGCGTTTTTACGTTAAACTGCCTGCTTGATAAACCATAAAAGACAAGCAACTATAAATATTTGTAATCACGTGAAGCAAAACAGACGGATTTGTTTGTAGAATGTAGGTATGAAAACACATCCTGTTTTCGCAGATTCATACGAAGAGTTGTTTTACAAGGCTTTGCGGATTAGGTTGTTCGAAGAACGGATCATTGATCTATATCCCAGCGACAAAATTCAGAGCCCCGTGCATCTATCCATAGGCCAAGAGGCCGTGGCGGTTGGGGTGTGCCAGGCGCTGAAACCCTCGGACCTGTTGTTTTGTACGTATCGCTCGCATGCGTATTATCTCGCCAAGGGCGGCAACATGCCGGCCATGATGGCCGAATTGTATGGCAAAGTTACCGGCTGTGGGCGGGGCAAGGCTGGCTCCATGCACTTGGCGGCGCCGGAAGTCGGGTTGATGGGATGTTCCGCTGTGGTGGCCAGCACGATTCCGCACGCCGTCGGCGCCGCCCTGGCGGCCAAAATCCAGAAGCAGGACCGGGTCATTGTCGCGGTATTTGGTGATGGCGCTACGGACGAAGGAGTCTATCACGAATCACTGAACTTTGCGGCGCTTCATCAACTGCCGGTCATCTTTGTGTGCGAGAACAACGGTTGGGCGGCCTACTCAAAAGTCAGTGCGCGGCAAGCCTACAGCATTGTGAAGCATGCCGGGGTTTATGGCATTCCGACAATGCATATTCCGGAGGGTTATGATTTTGTTAAGGTATATGAAACGTTTGCCGATATTGTCACGCAGGCCCAACGCACCCGCTCGCCTTATTTCGTCGAGGTGCAGATGTTCCGCTATATGGAACATGTCGGGGTGGGGGACGATTATCGGCAAGGGATCCGGTCGCGCGACGAGTTGGAAGCCTGGCAAGCCAGGGATCCGCTGATGATACGGAAAGACCTGGTGGCGAAATATACCCCGGCTGTTCAGTCCGAAATTGATGCCGCCGTTCGTTACGCCGAGGCCAGCCCCTGGCCCGGTCGGGACGAGTTGCTCAAGGATGTTGTTTAGCGATATAAGCTGGCGATGATTAATGGAGGCAATGAACTTTCTTTTATTACCAAGTCCGATTGTATCGGACCCGATTGGAAGCCGTCGCGCTATTTTAACAACCGACGGGACATTGCCCTGAAGTCAATCGTTTTTCAACTGCCACGATGGATGTGACCCTGATCGTCTCAAATCGAATGCGCCATTATGAACATTTTATTCGTTAATCCGCCGCAAACCGTTCCCGTCACGGAGCGTTGCCTCAATATCAAATTCCCTTTGGGCTTGATGTATATGGCCGATACTCTCGAGAAAAATGGCTTTACGCTGAAGATATTGGATTGTCCCCTGCATTATCGCATTCGACGAAGCCTCAACGCTCAGTTAGATAAAATCGGCCTGCTCCCCGAGCAGATAAAGAAAACGATTGAGGATTTCCGTCCCGACATCATCGGGGTCAGTTGTGCCTACTCGCCCTATGAATGCGATTCTTTCGATATTATCAACTACATCAAGCCTCTCTTTCGCCACATCTTTATTGTTGTCGGCGGCGCCCATTCATCCGCAAACCCCGAATACGTGCTCCGGAATCTTAACATCGATGCCGTCGTCATCGGCGAAGGCGAAGAGGTCATGCTGGATATTGCCCGCCGCATCCGCGATCATCTCAGCCTGAACGACACCCCGGGAATCGCCCTGCGAACCGACAATGGGGTTCGCGTCAACGAACGGCGAGGATATATAGCGGATTTGGATACCGTCAAACCCGCGTGGCATTTGCTTGACATGCAACAATACTTCAACCACCCCTACAACGCCAATGCCACCATGCGCTGCAATACCGTGGATATTGTAACCAGCCGCGGTTGCCCGGGTCATTGTGTGTTCTGTTCCATTCACACGGTCTGGGGCCGAAAATGGCGCGCGCGGAGCCCCCTCAACGTCGTTGACGAGATGGAAATGCTGATGACTCGATATGGCGCGCGCCAGATCCGTATCCAGGATGACAATCTAACTTTGGATAAGCGCAGGATCATGGCAATTTGCGATGAAATCGTTAAACGCAAGCTGGACATCCGCTGGGATACGCCTAATGGCGTGGCTATCGGGACATTGGACAAGGAGACTCTCCTCAAAATGAAAACCAGCGGCTGTTATCGAATTACGTTTGGCATCGAATCCGGGTGCAAACGAATTCAGCGGTATATCGGCAAAGTCCTTGATCTGACACGCGTCAACGAACTCATGTTATGTTGTCACCGGGTTGGGATGTGGGTTTGCGCCACATTTATCATCGGGTTTCCCGACGAAACCCGCGAAGAAATCCGGGAAACCGAAAACTATATCCTGACCTGTCCGGTCAACTTCCCTTTCATCTATGTGGCTCAGCCGTTAAAAGGCACCGACCTGTGCCATGATTTCGAAAAACATAATCTCAAGCCCGCCGAATTCATCGAAACCAGCAGCATCATGCAGACGAAATACAACACCCTGCACCTGACCAGCACGGAACTCAACCGAATCCACAGCCGCCTGTACAAGGCGTTCGTCGTACGCAAAGCGCTGTCGTATTTGAATCCGCGAAAGTTCTACCGGGAGATGTTATCAAAAATACGATCATGGGAGGACGTCGCTTATGTCCTGCACATGTTTCTGGAACTCCTTAATTTCATGATTCCCGCGACCCTGGTGTATCGCGTTGGAAAAATATGGAAGCATGGTAACCGGCGCTAATTAACGGAAGATCAGGGTCAGATCTGTAGCGGCTGTTGAAAAACTCTGAATTATCTTTAACTAATCAATATCAATAAATCATCGAATCGACAAGTATGACTTCATCCAATACCAGCGACGTGCTCACATACCGGGAAGCCGTTTTTCAAACCATGCATGCTGCCCTGCGGGATGATCCCCGTGTCATCATCATTGGCCAAGGGGTCGATGACCATAAGGGCATATTCGGCAGTACGGCGGGATTGCTCAAGGAATTCGGCCCGCACCGGGTTATGGATACGCCGCTGGCCGAAGAAGGCGTGACTGGCATTGCCCTGGGCGCGGCGCTGAACGGATTATATCCCATTCAAACGCACATTCGAGCGGATTTTATCCTACCGGCCATGAATCAGATCATAAATTTGGCGGCTAAATACAAATATATGTTCGGAGGCCGATTCCAGGTTCCGATGCTGATCCGGGTGGTCATTGGGCGGAGCTGGGGGCAGGGCGCCCAGCATTCTCAAAGCCTGCAGTCCCTTTTTGCCCATGTGCCAGGGCTGGTTGTTTTAATGATGTCCAGCGCACAAACGATCCTGGAATCCTATCCGTACGTTATCCGACACCATCCCGGGCCGGTCATTGCTTTTGAACACCGTTTGATGTATGATCTTAAATTTCACATGAACGAGTTGCGGGTGGATCATTCGCCCTTAACCTCGTTCCGCATCCGGACGGGCAAAGATGTGACCATCGTGGCCACCTCGATCATGGTCATGGAGGCCGTGCGCGCGGCTGAGCATCTGGCCAAATACAGTGATATTGACTGCGAAATTATTGATTTACATTGTGTCTCGCATCCGGATACGGACATGATATTGAAAAGCGTGTCCAAGACCGGGAAACTGGTGATAGCGGATACCAGTTGGAAAGCGTATGGCGTCTGTGCTGAGATATGCCGGCTGGTCTGTGAAAAAGCGCCGAACATGCTGAAAGCCCCGGTCGTGACACTCGGGATGCAGCCGGCGCCGTGCCCTACGGCGAAAAGTCTGGAGGACATGTATTATCCGAATCTGATGGATTTGACCGATGCCATCGCGCGGTTAGTGAAAAATCGGAGCAACCACGGAATTCCGCTTCCGGATGAGAAATCCATGGCCGATGTTTACAAAAAATTCAAAGGTCCGTTTTGATAGAAGAAATAGTAAACGCTTGTTATGGTACTTGGAGAAACATATGAAGATTAATACTCAGGATATCGTTCTTTTTCATGTGGGTGGTTCATTGGGCAGTTATGGGCCCATTGATTCAATCATAAATACTTTTCCTAAAAAGTGCGTTGTTTTTGGATTTGAAGCTCGCGAAGAAGAAAAGGATAAAACAATCAATTCGATCTTAACCTCCAAGGGTGTACGCATTAATCTTTTAAATGCCTTTATTGGCGAAGAAGATGGAAAATCGCAGGAGTTTTATATCAACAAGCACCCGGAAAGCAGTTCGGCATTCCCGCCCAATCCGGAAGTATTAGATGAAGTCATATCTGTTCCCTATGTCGGTATCCCGACGTGGAGGGAAAACACCATCCTGGAAAGAAAATTAATTTTTAAAACAAACAGTTTAAGAAAAATAATTGCGGAATACGGAGTTGTTCCTGATGTGTTAAGCGTTGATGCGCAAGGTTCGGAATTAGGAATATTTAAGGGAACAGGAGACTATCTGAAGGAAATCAATGCCCTTGTTTCCGAAGTTGAGTTTTATGAAATATATTTGGGACAGGGCTTGTATGGCGACCAGGCAGCATTATTACATGATGCAGGCTTTAGGTTGGTGGAAATCTTCAGTTCCCAATATTGGCACCCCTTGGTGTCCAGTGGAAAAGGGCTTTTAACCGTTGGCGAAGCGCTCTGGTTTAAAGGCGTGGATTCATTCATGCGAACAAGGGCAGATGATCCCGATTTTATTATAAAAGGAATAAAACTTGCGGCGATAGCCTATAGTTTCAAGCGCTATTCATATGCTTATCAATTATTAAAACGACTAATCTCCCAACGCGGTGAAGAAGTCGTTGGGCAGTGCAAGGAATATGGATTTGATATATTATTAGACATGCTTGTCAGACTGGATAAAAAGTCTGCGAAAGGTTTTTCGAATCAGTGTTTCGTAAAAGCCTTTTTTGCAAAGGTCATCAATAAAATTAGGTCAATATTGTTGGCCTTATTGGAAATTAAGTAGAACGATCTTTTTCAATCTTGCGAATCAACGAATATCTGAATCATCGAATCGACTGTATTAGGAGGTGGCATCCATGAAAACATTGATCACTGGCATTACCGGATTTGTCGGCAGTCACTTGGCTGACTATATTTTAACGCATCAGGCGCCGACTCAGGTGCTGGGTCTTGCCCGCTGGCGGGCGCCGGCCGACAATATCCGTAATATTCTCGAAAAAATAACTTTATGCTACGGCGACTTGATAGATTATGCCTCGATTAAGCGGATCCTGGCGGAACATCGCCCTGACATTATTTTTCACCTGGCGGCGCAATCCTATGTGGATTACAGCTTCCTTGCGCCCGCGGCGACATTAGAAGCCAATGTCATCGGCACGTGCAATCTCCTGGAGGCGGTTAAAACCTTGAAACAGGAGTCCGGCTACGACCCGGTCATTCATATCTGCAGTTCCTCGGAGGTTTATGGACAGGTTAAGGATGATGAAGTGCCGATTACCGAAAATAATACCTTTCGGCCAGCCTCGCCGTATGCCGTCAGTAAAGTGGCCGAAGACATGCTGGGGTTGCAGTATTGGCTGTCGTGGAAGCTGAAGACCATCCGCACGCGTATGTTTACGCACACCGGCCCCCGGCGCGGGCAAGTGTTTGTCACGTCGAATTTCTCCAAGCAGATCGCGGCCATCGAAATGGGACTTCAGCCGTCGGTCGTCAAGGTCGGCAACCTCAATAGTTTGCGCACGTTCCTGGACGTGCGCGACGCAGTGCGTGCCTACTGGTTGCTGGTGACAAAATGTCCGGCGGGCGAGGTATATAACATTGGCGGTGTCGAGACCATGACCGTGGGCGAGATGTTGAACAAATTGCTGAAATTATCAAAGGTCAAGGATATCAAGGTGGAAGTGGATCCCAAGCGCCTGCGCCCCTCGGATGTTACGCGGCAGATTCCCTCCACGGAAAAGTTCTGCAAAGCTACCGGCTGGCGCCCGACGATCCCGTTTGACGATACGCTCCAGGCCCTGCTGGACTACTGGCGGCATTATTATGATGTGAAAAGCTATAAGATGCCTGAAGCCCGGGAGCTTGAAATGGGACATGCGAAGTTTGTGCCTGCCATGCCAAAATGAAAATATTGTTTTGTATCTATCAGCTTGATTTTGCCGATCATATTGCGCTGGCATATCTTTCGGCAGTGGCTAAACAGCGCGGGCATCAGACTTTTCTTTGTATTTTGCATACCGATCATCTTGCTGAGAAAGTTGCGTTCATCCAACCAGAGGTGGTGGCATACTCCGCCAATATCTGGGGCTTTAAAGAGATGATCAAGGCGCACAAGGAAGTGTCGCAGACCCATCGTTTTGTGTCCATTCTCGGCGGACCTCAGGCCACGTTTTCTCCGGAGACGTTCGCTGAATCCGGCATGGACGCCTACTGCATGGGCGAGGGCGAATGGGCCTTCCGTGATTTCCTCGCCTGCCTGGAGAACGGCAAGCCTTTCGATGACGTGGAAAACTTGATCACTGCGCGTAAATCCAATCCGGTGCGGCCTGTGATCAACCCTCTGGATGATCTGCCGTTCCCGGATCGGGATCTGACGCTATCAAACTCCTTCCTGAAAGACACTCTCAAAAAAACATTTTATGCCACCCGCGGCTGTCCCTATAGGTGCAATTATTGTTGTAACAACCTGCTCCACGAACTCTATAAGGGCAAAGGTCCGCTGGTTCGACGCTTTAGCGTGGAACGGGTGATTCAAGAAATGGAATATGTAAAAGCCCGCTATAAGATGGTGTTTGTCAAAATGGGCGATGATTTGTTCGCGCCACGGGCAGACGCCTGGCTGGAAGAATTCACCGATAAATATCCCCGGCGCATTGGATTGCCGTTCAACTGCTTTTTGCGTTTTGATATAGTTGATGACGCCTTGTTGGTTCTGCTTAAAAAAGCAGGCTGTTACTCGGTGCATCTCTCCGTGGACAGCGCCTCCGATGATATTCGCGAGCGGATTCTTGGTCGGCAGATGAAGAAGGTGGCTGTCGTTGAAAAGTTGAAATTGATCAGGTCATACGGGATTAACACCTGGGTCAATTACATGCTGGCGGCCCCGGAATCCACGCTAAAGGATGACTTAAACACGATTAGCATGAGCCGAAAAGGACAAGTGACATATCCCGCTTTTTCAACAACGGTTCCCATGAAAGGGACGGCCTTGTATGCGTATTGTGCAAAGCACGGACTGATTGATCCGGCGACATTTGTGGGCGATATGTCGGGGTGTAACCGGCCTTCGGAGTTGGCCTGTTTTTCTCGAAAAGAAAAAAAAATTCGGTTCAATATCTATCTGTTGGGTGCAATCATTGCCAGGTTGCCTTCGCCGCTCTATCAACTCGCCATATGGCTAATAAACATTGTTCCGCCCAATAAATGGTTTCTGAAATTACGGCAGAAGTATTATCTCTATAACATTGAAAACAACATTTTCAGGTTACACTCAGCTTGAATTTAACAGAAATCACATGCCTGCAATCAACGATCCAAGACAAGCAACGCCGCAATGTCCGAGACTTCGTCCGGTCAAGACCCTGCATCGCAATCCCTGGTTTACCGTCCGCAATCGTGGCGGTTACTTTACCGTCGAATACAATGACTCGCAGGTAGCCATTCTGCCCATTGTGGATGATCGGGCGATTGTCATGGTGCGGGTCAAACGACCAGTGATTAATGATGTAACGTTGGAGCTCCCTGCTGGTGGAGTCAAGGCAGGTGAAACACCCCGGGTGGCAGCGCGACGGGAACTGGCCGAAGAAGCAGGCATCATCGTTCAATCGCTACGGCGTTTCAGATCCATGCCGTCCTTGGCCATATCATCTACCCGGTATCCTGTTTTGCCGCACCTGTTTTGTATTAACCTGACTGAGAAAGAGTTCCGTCAGCGCCGACTGCATGATGCTGAGATCGTAGGCGTTGAGTGTTTCCGGTACGCGGAATTAAAAAAGAGAATTGCCCGCGGTGAGATATATGTTAGTCTTCCCCTTGCCATTATTGGGCGTTTTCTGCTTGCCTGATGGATGTCCTAATTCTTATGAATGATATTAGTATAGCCTTATATAAAAAGCTTTACCTGATGAGACGGGCGGAAGAATGCATCATCAGGAAATACCCCGAAAATGACATGAAGACCCCCATGCACATGTCCATGGGGCAGGAAGCAATCCCCGCGGGTATATGCCAAGCGCTTGGCGATGCAGGACAAATATATGCTACGTATCGAAGCCATGCGGCGTTTCTTGCCAAGACCGAGAACGTCGAGATTTTTTTTGCAGAATTGTATGGTAAGGAAACAGGAACAGCGCAAGGCAAATCAGGCTCCATGCATTTGGCGGCCCCGGCCCAGGGGCATATGTGTTCGTCCGCTATAGTGGCCAGTTGTATTCCTGTGGCGATGGGTGCCGGATATGCCAATAAATTGAAAGCCAACGGACAGATTGCCTGTGTTTTTTTCGGTGATGGAGCGCTGGACGAAGGCGTTTTTTGGGAAAGTCTGAACGTGGCCAGCTTAATGCAAATTCCCGTTTTCATGGTGTGCGAAGATAATGGCTTTGCGGTTCATACACCGTCGCAGGCCCGGCGCGGGTATTCATCGATTATGAATGTCGTCAAACACTATCGTTGTCAAGCCTATGAGGCTGACACCACGGATGTTGAAGCGATCTATCGGATGGCCGTAGATGCCATGCAAATTATCCGAGAGAAACCTAAGCCGGTGTTTTTATATCTTAAGTGCTATCGGTATCTGGAACATGTCGGGATTTACGAGGACTTTGATGCCGGCTATCGTTCGCGCTCGGAATATGAGACTTGGCGCCAGCGGGATCCGATCGCCTTGCAGCGGCAACGGCTCTTGCAAGGCGGCCTTGCAGCAGAAACCGTCCACTCTCTGGAA
>VSJD01000308.1 GCA_008636095.1 Kiritimatiellota bacterium
CTGGCCATTGATGAGCGAATCCAGCGGAGCATTGAAGCAGCCCAGGCGGCGCCCTTCCCGCAACCCAGGGCGCTTTATCAGGGAGTTTTTTATGAGGAACATTAGTTTTTGTGAAGCCGTTAACGAAGCACTCATGCAGGAGATGGAGCGAGATTCATCCGTCGTGGTTTATGGCATTGGGGTGCCGGATCACAAGAAAGTCTTCGGAACCACCCGCGGGCTTCTCGAACGATTCGGTCCTTCCCGTTGCTTCGATACTCCACTCTGTGAGGAAGCCATGACGGGTTTTGGGTTGGGCGCGGCCATCAATGGGTTGCGTCCAGTACATGTTCATATTCGTGTTGATTTTTTACTTTTAGCCATGAATCAGTTGGTCAATATGGTTTCCTGCTTTGCTTACGAAACGGGCGGCAAACTCAAGACACCCTTAGTCATCAGGGCAATCGTCGGCAGGGGACTGGGCCAGGGAAGCCAGCACAGCAAAAGTCTGCATTCGTATTTTTCGCATATTCCGGGGTTGAAGGTCGTTATTCCTACAACGCCCAGAGATGCCAAGGGATTAATGATCGCGGCAATCCGGGACAATAACCCGGTTGTTTATATCGAACATCGCTGGCTTCATTGGGCGGTCGGCGAGGTTCCCGAAGAACCGTATGAAATCCCAATTGGCGAAAGTCAGCGTCTGCACACAGGAGATGATGTCACGCTTGTAGGGACGTCATGGATGAACGTGGAAGCGTTGAAGGCGGCCGAAATACTGGACAGGCATGGTGTTGGATTGGATGTGATAGACCCGCGAACAATCGCCCCTTTTGATGATTCGTTAGTTATTCAATCTGTGCTAAAAACCGGTCGTTGTATCGTTGCCGATAATGATTGGGTGGATAGCGGATTCAGCGCCGAAGTGGCCGCGCGAGTGTCCGAAAAATGCTTTGGAAAACTCAAGTCTCCCGTTCTGCGTATGGGGTTCGCGCACACGCCGTGTCCGACAGTCCGATGTCTTGAGAATGGATTTTATCCCAATGCGAGCAACATTATCCGGCTCGTGGAACATATGCTAAATATACACCCCATTGATCTCTCCGGTGAAGATTTCTATAGTCACGAGCGACATTTCAAGGGGCCTTTTTAATCGGCGACAGGTTGGCTTATAAAAGCGTTTGCAAGTCCTTTAGCATAACGGTACTGATACATTGGCGTTGATGAAGAGCGTAATTGTTCCTTGCATAGAAAGGGATATTCATGCCCGCTGTAAGCCTTGAAGATTTTGCGCTATCCTTTGGAATACCAATGGATTCTCTTGCTGGCGATTGCCGGCAAATGGTGAAATCCGCTGATTTCTCATACTCTGTCATCCAGAATGCCGCCAGAGATGCCTTGATATTGGATGTTCTGAAGCGGATTGATGCAGACAATCAACAAATAGGAGCAGAAGCGCGGCGTGGGGTATGGGAAAAAGGATGGAGCGAAAATCTCAATCGGTTCCGGGAAAGTGGATACAATCTTAATGCGTTAAGGCCTAAGTTTATTCGAGCGGATCTTCCTGTCCGCTATGCCGGCAATTATATCAGACCCAATAACCCGGATTTTGAATATGATTATATGACGGTTTTTCGAACATGGTTGTTTCGGGAATATTTAAAGGATTGCGATCGGGTTTATGAGTTTGGGTGCGGGACAGGGTTAAATCTGGTTCTGCTCGCTTCGCTATTCCCCAATATGGAACTCCATGGGCTTGATTTCGTCCCATCATCGGTGGATTTAGTCAATGAGGTTGGCCGGAGCAAGAAGCAGGAAATATTCGGGCATTTGTTTGACATGATCCATCCGGATCGTTCGTTCCAGCTTAAAAAGAATTGTGCGGTGTTTACCTTTGGCGCTATCGAGCAATTAGCCGGTAAGTTCGAAGCATTTCTTCAGTATTTAATGGCAAATCGGCCGGCCATATGCTTTCACATCGAGCCAACGATAGAACTTTATGACGAAAACCTGCTGTTCGATTATCTAGCGATTAAGTTTCACCGCAAGCGCGGGTATACGGAAGGGCTCCTGCCACGGCTTCAGGAACTTGCCTCTAAAGGTATCATTGAACTGATTAAAGTTAAACGCCTGTATTTTGGGAGTTTGTTCATGGAAGGATATTCGTATTTCGTATGGAGAATGAAATGAGATGCGGCAGGGAATGCTATGGATTTAAACTTAAAGACTAAATTTGCACTTGTAACTGGAGGCAGTCATGGCATCGGCCTGGCAACAGCCAAGGCGTTGGCAGCGGAAGGATGCAATGTGGCCATATGCGCCCGGCAGGAAGACCGTATTCGTAGTGCGGTGGCGGCATTGAAAGCTACGGGGTGTCAGGCAATCGGTATTCCGGCAGATGTTTTAATCCCCGCAGATATTGAGCGTGTCATGAAGACGGTGATTGCGGCTTGGGGGGCGCTCCATATTCTGATTAACAACGTAGGCGGTGGGGGCCGGTGGGGAAAACCATCAATCGAAGAAACTACTGAGGATGTCTGGATTGACGTGTATAATAAAAACGCCATGGCGGCCGTCCGATTTATCCGGCGGGTACTTCCTTATATGCGCAAACAGAAATGGGGGCGTGTGGTGACGGTAACATCAATTTGCGGCCGTGAGGGTGGGGGACGTCCGTGGTTTAATATGGCGAAAAGCGCTGAAATCAGTCTTATGAAATGTTTGAGTATGAGCAAAGAACTCGTTCGGGATGGACTCACCTTTAACAGCATTGCTCCTGGAGCCATTATGATTCCGGGAACCGGATGGGATGCCGAGCGCAAAAAAGATCTCGCAGGATTTGAGAAAATGATAGATGCCTTGCCTTTAGGGCGCTTGGGCACTCCCGAAGAAGTGGCGCATGTGATTGCGTTTTTATGTTCGGATAAGGCCGGTTGGGTTAATGGCGCCTGCATTACCGTGGATGGCGGAGAAAGCCGGTCGTTTTAAGTGATTTGGCAACATGCGCAACAATGATCGTGTTGAAATCTCTGTTGAATAAATTGGCGCCGCATTATCCCAAAAAGTACACTTCTGTGATAATGATCTGTATTGTATGCATTGGCATGGAAAAGTCCCATGAATATTTCATCATACTATAACGCTTTAAAGTTTTCCTTGAATGATCAAGGATGGAACTCAACATCCAGGCTTGTGGCCAAAATGGCCCGGCAAGCATTATTTGGCAAAGCTCCATTCAAGTCGCGCGCATATCCGGGCGCAATTATTGTGGGGAGCATGAATTTCTGTAATCTTCAGTGTCAACATTGTTATCTGCGTGCCCAGCCAACGGCTGTCAAGCGGATGATGGATATTAATACGTTCGCTCGTATGACTGCACGGATAACCCCCTTAATTGAAAAAGCGGGTATATTCAACTTCGCCACGGTTGAGGCCTTGTTCCATCCAAAATTATTTGAGATGATGGACATGGTACGTTCGATCAATCCCGCTCTTTGCTGTGTCATATTTACCAATGGCATGCTCCTGGATGAGGCGCGGATTGATGCTATTATCCATCATCGCCTGCGGCGGATTACCATATCATTGGATGGGTGCAATAAATCAACCGTGGAAGCCTTTAAAACGGGGATTGATTTTGACAAAGTTATCAGGAATATCCGATTGTTAAGATCAAGAGCGAGCGACAATATCAGGATCACAACAATATTTGTGGCGCATCGAAAAAATATTAAAGAACTGCCCGATTATGTTGACTTTTGCGCGGAGCTGGGTGTCGATGCCATTATTGTGAACGGATTGATTGCTTATCAGCCAGAAGCAGAGATTGATTGCCTGTATTCTTGGGAGGGACGGCCCGATATTGACGCCATTATTTTGCAAGCCGAACATAAGGCGGATCGAATTGGGATCTGTTTGCGGCACTTAGGCACAAAGCTGAACCCGGTCGGCTGTGGCTCTTCTGATGTGATGTATATTGACTTGGATGGCAATGTGACAACATGTGCAATGTTGGCCCAGCCTACAGCATGGGCGTTGGCGGGGAAAAAGGGAACGTCACGCCAAACTTTGTGGGGAAATATATTCAAGCAGAATCCATATGATATCTGGACCAGTGCGTCGTTTGTTGAGTTTCGGAAACAACTGTATGAAAATCATTTGCCGACGGCATGTTCGCTTTGTGCGGCTGGTCATAAGGTGATCTGTTGATGTTAGAAGCGTTATGATTAATCAAGAAATATTGATGCTGTTCGCGGGCCGTAATGTGTTGGTAACGGGCGGGACAGGGATGATTGGCCGTGAAGTTGCTGCCATACTATGTTCAGCCACTGCCAAGGTGCGGATCGTTTCTCTGGATAGGATCGTGGTTCATCCAAAAGCCGAGCACGTCTATGGCGACCTGACCGACTTCTCGTTCTGTAAACAGATTGCCACGGACATTGACTACGTCTTTCATGTGGCCGGGATCAAGGGTTCCATCGAGGTGACCAAAAGCAAGCCGGCCAGTTTTTTCGTTCCGCTCCTGATGATGAACACCAACATGCTGGAGGCCTGCCGGGTTAATAAGGTTAAAAAAGTGGTTTACACAAGTTCCATCGGGGCTTATCCCAGCGCCGAGATATTCCGCGAGGCGGATGGAAACGAAGGGCCGCCCATGGATATGTTCCCCGGCTGGGCCAAGCGCATGGCCGAAATGCAGGTGCAGGCCTATCGCATCCAATATGGCTTGGATAATTTCGCCGTGGTGCGCCCGTGTAATGTGTACGGGCCGGGCGATAATTTCGATCCGAAAAATGCCATGGTCATTCCGACGCTCATGTCCCGGATTGCCAACAAGGAAAACCCGGTGGTCATCTGGGGGGATGGTTCGGCGGTGCGCGATTTCGCGTTCAGCCGGGATGTGGCCGAAGGAGTGATTTTGGCGTTATATCACGGCACGAAAGACCAACCGTTCTTGAACTTGGGCAGTGGGGTGGGGGTCACGATTCGCGAATTAGTGGAAACCCTGCACAGGTTTCTCGATTTTAACTATCGGTTCGACGCCTCCAAGCCGTCGGGTTTTCCCAAACGGGTCATGGATATTTCCCTGGCGCGGCAGATGCTCGGATATAATCCGAGCACGTCCCTGCATGATGGGTTGAAAGAAACATGGAGCTGGTTCATGGCGCATCGCCAGGAATATCTTCAGCGGCAAAATTATTTTGCTTAATCGCTAATTGGGAGGGGAAGATGGAAGTACAAAAAACAAAACTGGACGGGGTGTTGCTAATAACTCCGCCGACAATATTCGAGGATTTCCGGGGGTGCTATGTCGAAACCTACAACGAAAAGCTCTATAACGAGGCTGGCATCACGATGAGATTTGTCCAGGATGATATTTCCATCTCTTCCCGGCACGTGTTGCGCGGCCTGCATGGAGATTGCGAGACCTGGAAATTAGTGTCCTGCCTTTACGGCCAATTTTATCTGGCCGTGGTGAATTATGATGAGTCCTCGCCCCAGTATCTTCAACGGGATGAGTTCACCCTCTCAGACAAGAACCGCCTGCAGGTGCTGATTCCGCCCCGGTTTGGGAATGGGCATCTGGTCTTAAGCGAGACGGCGGTTTTTCATTACAAACAAACATCATATTATAACCGGGCCGGGCAGTTTACGCTGGCCTGGAATGATCCTAAGTTTGGGATTTCGTGGCCGGTCAAACAGCCGATTGTCTCGAAACGGGATGAATCGGCGGAACTCTTAAAATAAGAGACTATAGTAAACCCCATTCGGGAGGCACCTGAACGACAAAATCCTGAAAAAACAAGAATTTTTACACGAAGGGCGCAAAGTATTCATGGAAGATTGGTATATATTCTGTAACCTCTTTGATTTTTCTTTTCGATCTTCTGTTCAAATTTTCACCTTTTGTGGCTATACCCTTTTTGAGCAGGCACTAAAGTAGTCCATAGTCATCTTCGGGAGGCTTTTTATGTATAAAGGGGCGCGTGTTTTAGTGACTGGCGGCGCCGGTTTTGTGGGGTCTAATCTTGTGCGGCGGCTGGTGGTCCTGGGGGCCAAGGTGCGTGCCACCGTGCATATCGCCAAACCGATGGCGCCCGCCGAAGGGGTTGACTATCTGCCGGTGGATTTGCTGGAGGCCGATGACTGTGCCAAAGCCTGCAAGGATAAGGAATATGTGTTTCTGTGCGCGGCGGTGACTTCCGGCGCCGCGGTCATGGAAAAAACACCATTAGTCCATCTGACCCCGAACCTGATTATGAATGCCAGAATGCTGGAGGCCGCTTACAGCGCCGGTGTCCGGAAAGTATTGTTCATCAGCAGTAATACCGTATATCCGGTCACGGATTATCCGGTCAGGGAAACGGATTGCACCAACGAGTTTTACGAAAAATACTTTATTGTGGCC
Organism: Kiritimatiellota bacterium; assembly: GCA_008636095.1. Lineage (GTDB taxonomy): Bacteria > Verrucomicrobiota > Kiritimatiellia > JAAZAB01 > JAAZAB01 > VSJD01. Next base: position 6,389 of record VSJD01000308.1, read on the forward strand.
TGGATGAAGCGCTTTAGCGAGATCATCTGCGAAATGTATGCCGCGAAAATCAAGAAACCTATGCAAGCGGTCGTTGTTCGGCCAGCCAACATCTATGGGCCATTCGATAAATTTGACTGGGAAACCTCGCATGTCCTGCCGGCCCTGATTCGCCGGGTGGTTGAGCGCCATGATCCCATCCAGGTCTGGGGCGACGGCAAGGATATCAAGGACTTTATCTATGTGGATGATCTTGTTGAGGGATTGCTGTTGGCTATGGAAAAGATTAATGGATTCGATCCAATCAACCTGGCCAGTGGTCGGCAATACTGTTTGCGGGACCTTCTTGACCTGATGCTCAAGATTGATGGCTATGAGAATGCCCGCGTTGTATATGATGCCTCCAAGCCGACGATGATCCCCAAGCGCCTGATTGATCCGACGAAGGCTAAGAGCCTGCTGGGGTTTGAAGTCAAAACCCCTGTTGAAGAAGGCCTGCGCAAAACAATCGAATGGTATCGCGGCGTTTGGGAAAAGACGAGGCGTTAATGCGTTGATTTGTCGGTCGGGTGATTCGTCTATGATGCCGGGCCATCTCTTTAAAAAAATAAGTCATGAAGATTATATTTTGCAGTCCTTGCTTAAGTCATTTCCCCGGTGCTTATAGGGGACCGACGGCTCTCAAAGCTCGGAGCATGGCCGAAGTTGGGCTGGATGTCACAGTTATGGGGTTCCCATTAGACTTCGATCCCATTAAAACCCAGGAACGATTGCGTTACATCAGCGTTCAATCTGGTTTATCGGCACGATGTCGCGAGCTTATAGCCTTCTGCAGTCGCCGGTTAGGCCGCAGTTGGCTCTTTGTCGTAGAAGTCGGCTGGACGCAATGGGCTGCCTTGCGTTATGCGCGCCGACACGGCGCCGATGTGCTGTATATATCAGACATTGAACCTTGGCTATTTCTTCCGGTTATGTGGTTGAACCGTTTTTGGCGGCGCGGACCGCGAGTGGTAGGGTTCTATGCGCAGCCATTTGACTGTATATCAACAACGTCATCCCTGTTGCAGATGCCGTGGTATACATGTTTGCGGACCCGACTTAACTATTGGGCTGCGCTTCGCTTGCCGAAAATTATAGACGTGGTGAGCGATTGCAAATATACCGTTACGCCTTACACCAAAGTCAGTCCTGACCGGGTGCACGCCATTATGGAAGGTTATGAGCGCCCGCATCTGAATGGTTTTGAAAAATGTCGGGCCCGTCGCGAATTAAGCCTTCCATCAGACAAAAAGATATTGCTTCGTTTCGGCTTGGGAAGTCCGGGAAAAGGGACCGATTTTCTTTTGGCGGCACTTAAGGGGATTCCAACAGCATTTGAGCTTTATGTTGTTGGCCAAATGGGAATCATCTGCCCTGACGAGGATCTGGCGTCATTGGTGCCCGGCGCGTGGCGGGAGCACGTTCATTTTGTGTCTCGGTATGTATCGGAGAAGGAGCGGATTGCTTACTTTTCAGCCTGTGATGGCATTGTCTTGCCGTATCGGTTTGGTTTTTCAGGTGCCAGCGGAAATTTCCGTGATGCAATCAGTTTTGGGAAAGCTGTTCTGGCTTCCGATCAGTTTCTGATGGGCGAGATGGTCCGAAAATATGACTTAGGGCTTCTGTTTAAGCCGGAGGATGTTGAGGATTTGCGGCGCGCGCTGGTGGAGTTTACACAAAAGACGGATGACTGGTTTCAGGGAATTGCCGAAAGGAGCAAGGCCATCGTCGAAGAATTCGCATGGGATAAGATCGGGATGCAATATCGGGAGCTGTTTGAGCGGCTGGTTGCCGATGGTAAGCGGTAAGTGGTAAGGGGGACGTCAATAATTCCGAGTTAACAAATGAACGAATCAACGAATCAACGAATCAACGAATCAACGCGCAGCCGGGCGCCATGGCTTATGGTTGTGGCCATCGTGGGCTTTGCCCTGATTATGTTCCGGCAGGTGCTTATCCCCGGCTATTGCCTGTTCACAACTGATGATAATATGGGCGCGATACGGTTGGGCAAGGATTGCCTGCGGATTTTTAACGGTTATTGGAACGACATCGTCATTTGTGGCCTGCCAAGCGGGATTGTGCCGATCGCGTGGAACGCATTGCTGATCTGGCTGTTGCCGATAACGTGCTATATCAACTGGATTCATGCGCTTGAGTTGGTCATCGCATCGCTGTTTTTCATGTTGTTCCTCAGGTGTCAGCATATTACCTGGCCGGCAATGGCCCTTGGGATTTTGGGCGCTTTATGGGTTGGCAGCAATCTGACCCTGGCTTACGCTGGACACGTCGGAAAATTCGGTGTTGTTATGATGGCTGCGATTGCGTTGTTTTGCGTGCGGCACGCATTATTCCCGAAAACGAACGTGCTCTGGGGGTATTTGGCGGGTGGTGCCATTGGGTTCATGTTTCTTGAACAATTGGATGTGGCCTTGTTTTTTGGCTTTGTCCTGGGCGCTTATGCCTTGTTTTTGGCAATCCGGCAATGGCAGGCGAATGGTGTATGGCTGAAATCAGTAGTCGCGCTCATCTTGATGGGTGGGGTTGGGCTGATGCTTTCAGCATCTACGATGTTTAGTAGTTATACCGCTAATGTTAAAGGCGCGGTCAGTATGCAAACGGAATCCCCGCGGGAGAAATGGGATTACGTCACGCAATGGAGTTGGCCGCCGGAGGAATGTATTGATTTCATCGCGCCGGGCTACATGGGCTGGCGTAGTAGCGAGCCGGCCGGCCCATACTGGGGGCGCATGGGACGGTCCCCAGGCTGGGAACAAACGCGGCAGGGCTTCATGAATTTTAAGCTGGAAAACCAGTATCTGGGAATCATTCCGATCCTGCTGGCGGTGTTTGCGGTTTTGATGGCGATTATGGGAAAAGGTTCATGGTTCACGGTTGATGTTCCAGATGCCGTTGGCAATAGTGGCTCAATTCCAGGCATGGTCCGGCGTCCGGTATCTGGCGTCTGGTGTCCATTTGCTGCCGAGCGCCGTGCCGAAATCCTGTTCTGGGCCTGTGTGGCGGTGATTACGCTTTTGCTGGCGTTTGGCAAGTTTTTTCCCTTGTATGCTCTGTTTTATAAGTTGCCCTTAATCTCCTCCATCCGCAATCCGAACAAGTTCCTGCAGATCTTCCAGTTGGCGCTGGGCATCCTGGCGGCCTATGGGCTGGATGAAGTGTTGCGAAGCAAACGCCCAACATCCAACGCTCAACGCCCAATGTCGGATGAAAGACCGCGAATCAGACACCAGATGACGGATACCGGACGACAGACGACTAACACCGTAGACTGTGGGTTGTAGGTTGAGGGCGGAAGGGGCGACTATCCCATGATATCGCGGGGAGAATCGAAAGGTCATTTGATGTATCATGTCAGGTTTTTTGTTGTTGTGGCCCTGGCGGCCATTTGCCTCTGCGGGTGTTTTCCCGGGAAGAAATCCACGGAGCGTGTGACGTTCCAGCAACTGGTCAACCGGCTTACAGATATTCAAAGCCTGGCGCGAATGGACCTCCCGGAAACGAGCCTGCTTTGTTCCTCTGATCCCACGGGCGGCAACGGCGACTATAACCATCCTCTGCGGCAGGGTCCCGCAG
>VSJD01000309.1 GCA_008636095.1 Kiritimatiellota bacterium
GCTGGTGGGTAATTGCCGACTTGAAGGGGCCGGGCTATGTTTCCCGATTCTGGTTTACGGGCGGCGAAACGGACCACAGGATCAGGCTCTATTTTGACAATGAAAAGTCTCCCAGGATTGACGCCACGATCCGCCAATTTTGTGGCGGGATGGAGCCTTTTTTGCCGCCGCTGGCCGCCGACGAAAATTTTTGCCGCTATAGTTATGTTCCCATTCCTTATTCCAAGCGCCTGATCATCATGGTCCAGGCCGGCGGCTACAAGCCCGGCGGGTGGCCGCGCGTCTTCCACCAGATCAATTACTCGGCTTTGCCTAAAGGAACCCGCATTGAAACCTTGCCAAGGAAACTCAGCGATGACGATAACCAGGCCTTGCAGTCTGTTCGGCGGGTCTGGACTGATCTTTCCGCCTGTACTCCGGTTGACGGAACGGTGACCCAGGCGGCGGTCTTGAATTTGCCGGCCGGCCAAAGCGGCGCATTACCCCGGATCGCTGGGCCCGGCATGATCCGGGAAATACGGATAACACCGCGGACAGTTACGCCGTCACAGGTGGTTAATTGGGACAGTCTTCTGCGGGATGTTGTTTTCCGTATCCGCTGGGATGATACGACCGCGGCCAGCGTGGAAGCGCCGATCGGTGATTTCTTCGGCAACGTCTGGCGGCGGGCAACATACCAGAGCATGTATTTCGGTTTAAGCTCTAATACGCTGATTTCCCGGTTCCCGATGCCGTTTGCCAAGGCGGCTGAGCTTCAGCTTGAAAACCAGGGCACAAACGCGCTGGCCCTGGCGATTGAAGTGGTAACCACGCCTATGGCTTGGGATGGGCGCTATGGTTATTTTCACGCCGCCTGGCGTCGTTCCACGCCGCAGGATATCGGTCGGCCGCATGAGATTCTGGACGCTGTCGGAAAGGGGCGCTATGCCGGATGTATATTGAGCGCCACCACCTTGGACAAGAGTTTCTGGATGCTGGAAGGCGATGAAGTGATGTGGCGGGATGGTTCCATAACCCCCTTCTGGTGGGGGACGGGGCTGGAGGATTATTTCAACGGTGGCTGGTATTATCAGAATGTGCTGACGCGCCCCCTCCATGGACTCCCGTTCAAAACATTTTTCCGCACGGTGCAATATCGTATTCACTTGCCTGACCCGGTCATGTTCCAGAAGTCATTTCGCATGATTTTCGAGCGCGGTCCCGACAATGCCAGTAGCGGCTGGCTGGAAAGTGTGGCCTATTATTATCTGGATCAGCCCCGGCCGGCCCCGGCCATCATCCTAACTCCCCAGGAACGCCGGCCGCCGGAGGATCAATTCGGGCAGGCCACCATTATGCAGGAATTGTGGAACTACGAGCGCTTCGGGGATTATGATGGCGCGTGCCAGTATATTGGCCGGTTCCTGGAAAAATATCCGGGCTTTCCGTTCGCCGGTGTGCTGAGATTACGACAGGCGGCTTACACCGAAAAAATTGACGGCTTTTCGGCTGCCAAGCCGGGATATGAAAAGATTCTGGCCACCGACACCAACACGCTGGTTCAACAGCAGGCGCGTATGTTGCTTTGGTTCCAGGAGAAGACGACGCGCGTCCTGGTGGGCGCCTATTGCAACACCGGCACGCGTATTTATTTAGATGGCCAACTTGTCGGTGAAGCGGGGAATCCCGAATGCATGGCGGTGATCGGTATGGAACTGCGGCCTGGGCGACATGTCTTGGCGTTGCAAAGCCAACACCATCCCTATCCATCATGGGTCCAGGTATGCCTGCGGACGCATGCTGGCGATGTCTTGACCACGCCGGCTTGGAAACACAGAGTGAATCCAACGGGTTCCTGGACGCAGCCGGATTATAATGACGTTGACTGGGTCACGGTTGGCGGCACGGGATGTAAGGGGCCACCAGAGGAGCCGTATATCTGGGTGGAACCCAATGCTTTTATTGACATGCAATCCAAGGCTTCAGGTATCTGGTCCACGACGGATTGGCCGGATACGAATAAGCCGATGAATTTTCGGCGTGAGTTTGAGGTGCAATGATCGGATTAATGTGGTTATATCAAAAAAATATGCCCGCGAACCACGCGAAGGGAACGCGAAAATGGATACACTGACGTCTTAAGCGCACCTACGAACCAGACTTTATTTGTTATGAAAAAATAATCATGGAAATTAAAGCTGTTTCTCAACTAACCGATGAACACAGAGCGCAAGTAATCAATTATCTGCAGGCGACTGGATTTAAGCTCGGTTTATTGGTTAATTTTGGACATTATCCCAAGTTGGAATGGGAACGGTTGGCAAATACGAGAGAAAAACGATAAACATATAAAGGCGACTGCGTATTTATTATATTCGCGTTCTTTTTGCGTGGTTCGCGGGCAAATCTTTTTATGAAGAAACAGCAGCAAATAGATCAAGTGGCAAAATCATGTTCCCCTCTGTGGATGCGGAATTTTGTCACCGGTGTTTTTATTCTGGGGGGAATATTGGCTGTTTGGGCTCTGATGCAAACGGGCACATCCGGCGAGGACACGGCCCGGATGAGCGCCATGGGGTGGGGGCAATATGCCGCAACCATTGTCGGTAACAAGACCATCGCCCTCTGGCATGCGGCGCTCATGACCTTGGGCGCGGGTGTGTGCCTGTGGATTCTGACTTCGCCCCGCTGGCGAGCCAAGGCCGTGTGCCAAGTCTGTGCTTGGGTGCTGGTCCTGGTCGTTGCGGGCGACGCCCTATGGCTTTCGCGTCACTACATCAAAACCATGCCGATGTCGGTGTTGGAGGAAAACGACGTGATCCGGATTTTAAAGTCCGATATGCCGGAACACCGCGTGGTCCTGGTTTCACAGGACGGATTCTATAATTTCTGGCTGACCTATGTTTTTCCTTATTATCACATTCTTACCATGAATGTGACCCAGATGCCGCGTATGCCGGTTGATTACAAACGCTACATGGAAGTCGTCGGGGGGCACGTGCTCCGGTATTGGCAACTCTCGGCAGTGGGCTACATCCTGGCGCCGGCCCAGATCTGGGTCCAGATCCAAAACGACCCGGCCATGAAGGATGCGTTTGATATTGTTTATGCCTACAATGTGGTGCCGGCAGAAATGGGCGTAACGGTTGTTCCGGCTACGCCCACGGCGCCGGGACAGCATGTCATCCTGCGCCTGAAAAAGCCAAACCCCCGTTTTGCACTGATCGCCGGGTGGCAGAAAACCGAGGACGACGAGGCGCTCCGGCAGATGGCAGTGCCGGAATTTGTTCCCTTTCAAAAGGTGCTGGTGGCTCCCGAAGCCGCCGAGGGGTTACCGGAACCGACGGGAACCGGCATTGTAGGCCAAGTTCAAATGGCCGAATACCGGCCGGGGTATATGAAACTCAAGGTTTCGGCCGACCGGCCAGCCATCCTGCGAGTATCGGAAAAATATGACCGCGATTGGCGTGCCTGGATTGACCAGCAGTCCGTTCCTGTGCGGCGCGTGGATTTTATTTGTCAGGGGATTCTCGTATCATCACCGGGCCTGCATGAAGTCGTATTAAAATACGCTCCGGACAAAAGACAGTTGATCTTGCAGTGGCTCGGCATGCTGATTTGCCTGGGCGCTGGAATTGCGCTGATCGCAAAGGCTCAGAAGCGCAAAAACGATCCGCAGACGTGTTCCGCTCTGATGGGATAGGAGCGGTCTGGATTTCAGGTCCCATGCGGCAACATGACCGCCTTGATCACCGGCTGATTCCCTTTGACGATGCCTGCCAGCATGGCCTTTGCATTTTCAAAACCGAATGTGTGCGTAACGAGTTTTTCCCCATCCACCAGCCCGTCCTTCAGCAGGCGCAGGGCGACCGGGAAATTGATGGCTGGTTCCGCAAACGCCGGACGCATACTAATTTTGCGGAAGATCATATCGTTGACATCCACTTCAATCTTGTTCTTGCCGCCGAAATGGAGGCCAAAAAAGGTAATTATGCCTCCAAAACGGATGATCTTAAACGCATCCAGTATGCTGTGCGGCGGCGAACTGACAATGATCCGGTCCACACCATTGGGAAACTTTTTCTTGATCACATCTTCAACCGATTGTTTGAGGGTCTCAATGGTCAAATCGCAACCGAACTCGTGGGCCAGCGCAAAGCGGGCTTTCTCCATGGGCAAATCGGCCGTCAATCCTGTAATGCCGACAAATCCCGCGCCCCGCAGTTTTGCCAGGCGCGCCGCCATCAGTCCCAGTGGCCCGTTGCCCAATACGACCACCGACCCGCCTAAGGGAATATCCGCAATCAGCACGGAAGTCAGGGAAACGGCCAGGGGCTCTGTCAGGCTGGCCGTTTTATAGTCCAGGCCCTCAAAGCGGTTAAGCAGGTTATAGCGCACGCACAGGTACTGGCCCATGCCGGGTTGGTTTTCCAGGTTAAACATAGTGCGGCAGAACTCGGGATGGCCGCTCTTGCAGTCCTCGCAGACCCCGCACATGGAGCAGTCTTCCACGATTACCTGGTCCCCGGGCTTGACATGAGTGACTTCCTTTCCGGTTTCCACAACTTCGCCGGCAATTTCGTGACCGAGAGCCATGGGCTGATCCGGCCAGTCGCGGACAAAGTTAATATCGGTTCCGCAGACCCCGCAAGCCCGGACCTTGACGATCACATGATTGGGGCCCGGTGCGCCAATATCCTGCTGACGTTCTTCAATCTTCAATCCTTTTTTGCCGAACAGTCCTTTGCTTTGCATGGCGTATGCCTCCCAATTCCGCGCTTGGTACAAGCGCGGCTACACTGATATCTGACCTCTGATTTCTGACCTCTGATTTCAGCTCGCGCCATACAGCTTGGCGTCGCCGCCGGGGTAGATGACATCATCCGCATGGGCCAGGGCCACATCCAGATTGCCGAACACCTTTTGGAATGTACCCACGATCTTTTGCATCAGCGCCTTGCGGTTAGGCGGATGAATCCCATGCACGACGGTATATGTATCGCACAGGGATTGAGCCACTGGGAATTGGCAGGGATCGTAATTGTACGTAATGCCCTTGGCTTCGTTGACGCTCCACGGATACCCCGTGGCGCCATAACCCAGTTTGCTCTGAAACAGGTCCTGGGCCGGTACGGGCAGGGTCTGCCACTGGCCGACCAGCATGCCTTCCTTGAAAAGGGCTTTTTCGACGGCGATCCGGAACCGGCGCGGCTCACAATTCACACCAGCTGCCTTGGGATCAAACCGGACATTGTACATGAAGTACACGTGTTTGCAGTCCGGCGGGCAATACGGCGGAATCACGCCCGGAATCTTGCGCAGTTCGCGGGTCAGGTAATTAGCGTTGGCGATGCGAACCTTGTTGTTTTTGTCGAGGTGCATCAATTGAGCCCGCGTCAGGGCGGCCGGTAATTCCTGGTTGCGATACATGTAGCCCAGGATGGATGCATTGTATTTCCGGCGGTGACTGACCTCGTCCACTTCGTCGCCGAAGCAACGGACCAGTGCGGCTTTTTTCATTAGGTTCTCGTCGTTGGTGATAAACAGGCCGCCTTCACCGCCACACAGGTTCTTGAAGTTGTTCAGACTGAAACAACCAATGTCGCCGAATGTGCCGACATGCTTGCCTTTATACAGTGCGCCATGCGCCTGGCAGGCGTCCTCGATTACAAACAACTTGTGTTTTTTGGCGATCTGCAGGATCGGGTCCTTATCGGACGGCATACCCTGGATATCCACCGGAATAATGGCCTTGGTGCGTTCCGTGATGGCCGCTTCCAACTTTGCCGGATCCATGCAATAGGTCCGGGGGTCAATATCCACGAAAACCGGAATGGCGTTCTGGTGGATGGCGCAGGAAGCGGAGGCCAGGAAAGTAAAGGCTGCCGTAATTACTTCGTCGCCCGGTCCCACGCCGCAGGCCGCCAGAGCCATGTGTAATGCCGCCGTACCACTGCAGGTGGTCAGGCAGTATTTTGAGCCCGTATAGGCGGCCCATTCCGTTTCCAGGGCTTTGACCTGCGGCGCGGTGCCGCCGGCCACGATGCCGCTGTCGAGCACCTGCTTGATCAGGCGCCGATCATCTCTGGTGATAATGGGCCAATTCTTGTAATCGGTCCGTTTTAACTCCGGTTGCCCTCCGTCAATGGCCAGTTGGGTCATGGCGTTTTCCTCCTTTTACTGTTTGTTGCACCGCTGTTTAGCGATAGGTCGCGCATGCGCGCGATGGAATGGAACTGATAATACTCATGGCGATAATAGCTGGTAAAGAGTCCCGCCGCCTGGCCGCCCCGCAGGGTCGCCACATTGGTTTCCTTGAGCAGGGTATATCCCGGCGGTACTTGCAACCAGGTCGTCACTGGTTTCGCGGCCGGCAAGGCTTCGATGACCTGGGTTTCATAATCCAATGCCAGCCGCTGGCGCGCCTGCCAGCGTTCCTCAAAAGGCATGACCTGAAAATCCCGCTTTGATAGTCCTTCGGCATAGCGGCCCACCAGCACCACTTCATCCATGGCGATCGGCTGGCGGCGCAGAATGTCCAGACGCCTGACAAACAGCACGCGCGCTCCAACCTGAATGCCAAGTGCGCGGGCCCATTCCGTTGTCGCTGTCTGCCACTGCGTTGTCCGCACCGATCTTTTCAGGTCCGGCGCATGCCTGAGAACACTGGCTGAAAAATTGCCGTTAACGATCGGGATTTTGCGAGCCGGCCGCGCATTGACAAAGGTTCCCCGTCCCTGGTAGCGGAGTACCAGGGATTCCTCCTCCAGGATCTGCAATGCCCGGCGCACGGTAATCCGGGATACGGCGAAGCGATCGCACAGCGCCCGCTCGGTCGGCAACTGCGCGCCGGGTTTCCAGGCCGCGGAGAGGATCAGTTCCCGCAGGGTTTGTGCCATCTGGTTATAGGCTGTGATCGGCATGCGCATGGAATAAGCCTGCTATCTTTATTTCGCCAAAACGGCGCCATAATCGGTTTAATCAGGTTAATGCGGCAACTGTTTCATATGGCAACCGGTCAGTATTGTAGCGCGTCACGGTGTGATGCGATCCCGCCGCTTTCGCCGAACACCGTTCGGCGCTACAAGCAGCCCCCAACAGGATTCCCTGCTACCCGGATTAAAATTACTATACGTCAATGGTTATAACAATATAACCATTGAAAAATAATGTCAACAATTATTTTCACATATTTTTTAGCCAAAAAACAAGATGCGTTTTGGTGTCTTGGCCGGCAAGGACCGGCAATCAGAAATCGGTAGTAATCAATCAGCAATCGGAGGATCGCGAGTCAGATATTGCGTCAGGCTATGCGCCGCAAGAGTTCCAGGCTGTGGGCCACGATCTGTTCGGCGGCCGCGTCGTCCGTTTGGCGCGTATCCGGTTCATAGCCGCCCTGGCTGATCGCCGTACGGGTCGGCACATAGCCCATGTAACCGTTGGTCAATCCCATGATATACGTATGACAGAATGGGCTCGCGACTTTGATTTGCATGCCGATTTCGGTAAACAGTTCGCCTGGAAAACTTAAGAAAGCGCAATCATCAACCGCCAGGCAGATTTGCTCCAGGGGAATCTCCTGATGCTGAACCTTGCTCAAGCGCAGATAGAGATTGGCCTTGTAATCATCTCCCACGCCGTCAGCCACAGCCTTGACGGCGCCACCTGTCTGTTTCAAAATACGATCAGCCCAATCCAGTTCCTTGGCGCTGATCTTGCGGGCCGGCACCGTATAGCGCGTTGACGCGACGCGGAGCTTGGTATGTGCCGAAGGTTTTATGCTTTGCGCCGTTTGTTCCACGGCATCAGCCAGGGCTTGGCCCACGCGATCGCGTCCAGCCCAGTCACGATCCTTGAGCCCATCAATATCCATCGTGCCCTGGGCGCCGTTGATAAACATCGCGGTACCTCCCAAAGACTGCTCCAGAAGAGCCTCCGTCCGTCCGGGATAATCGGGAGTAATCAGGTAGTTGTCGCCTGACATCACGTTCGGATGCCCCGCGTGATTAAAGAGAATTCCCAGGGGAGTTGCCGACGCGTCGGCGGCAACGATTTTCATGACTCCCACTTCCGGATCGATCTCGCCCAAGGGGCGGACGATCCGTTCGGCCGGCCAGGGCTCCCAGTTCATGACCACGTGCCCATCATCGGCCAGAAGGCGTCGGTAATGGCTGATCGTGTCCTCACGCCCGGAGGCGCATCCCACCGCTGCCGGTACCATTGCCGCCGCTGCTTTCTTGATCACCGCCACGATCATGGCCGGCAGGCTTTCCATATAGGCGTCGGCTCGTGGATTGTTCAGTCCCATGGTTGCCGGTCCGGAATGATTATGAGTGACCGCCAGGATGATTCGATCTGCAGGAATCCCGGTCCGCTTTGCGGCCACGGCCCGAATTGCCCGGCAATCCGCCGTTGATAGGACACAGAGATCCAGGGAAACGATCGCACAGGTATCGGACAGTTCCGAACCGTTGGCGAGCACCAGGGCTTTTGCAAAAATCGGATCGTGCACGCCGGTGGAACGATGCGCCCGGATCATGCCTTCCATCCAAACGTCATGATCGGGCGTAATATCAATACGGGCGGTTCCAGCATTCATGGTAGTTATGGTGCAGACGCATTTTGGCGCAAAGCGTTGATGTCCACGCCGTGCTTCCGCAGTTTTTCCTCCAGTTTTTTATTATTGGCGTTGATGCGATAACTTCGTTCCCACCACGCCAGGGATTGGGATTCGTTGTGCAACGCTTGCCATGCATCCCCCAGGTGCTCCAGGATCGTCGGATCATCCGGCATGAAATAACAAGCGGACTGGAGGCAGATCAGGGCCTCTGCAACCAGCTTTTGTTTATACAGAATCCAACCGAGGGTATCAAGGAAGGCGCCGTTGTCCGGATCGCAATCCAGGCTATGCCGGCTGTATTCCAGAGCCTGATCGAGATGGATGCCCTTTTCGGCCCACATGTAGGCCAGGTAATTAAACGCTTCGGTATTTTCAGTGTCCAATTGTATGGCCCGCTGGAGCAGGGCAACGGCGCACTCGAACTGGCCGGAACGCTCGCAGGCCGTACCATAATTGAAATAGAACATGCTATCCAGCAACAAGCTGGCCTTAGGAAATTTAGCGGCCAGCGTCTCGACGCGTTCAAAGGCACTGATGGCCGTCGGGTAGACCTGTGCCTGATTATTCAACAGACCAAAGTAATACCAGGCCACGGGATCTTCGGGATGTGAGAGTACCGCCTCGTCCATTACATTCAAGGCTTCATCCGTGGCCTGCGTGCTGAGATGAAGGCAGGCCAGGCGGATGTAGGCTTCCAGCAGGTCAGGATCCTGCTCCAGCCCCATTTCATACAAAGCTATGGCCGTGTCGTACATCTGATTTTGCTGGGCAATGTCCCCAAAATTCAGAAAATACCGGGAATCCAGAAAGTGTTCATTGTCGCGCAGAAGCAGGTTTTGCAGATGCACAAAACTTTCGAGCGCTTCCAGCGGCTGTTGGTTCCGCAGGTAATACTGAATCACCATTTCGAGCAGTTTCTTGTCTTCCGGGAATCGCTTTAGCCCGTTTTGCAGGGTCTGGCCGGCCTTCTCCGGTTCCGTTTTCATGTAATAAAACGCAAGCTTCTGATAAGGAGTGGCGGTCGATGGGTTGGTATCCACGGCGGAGCGAAAACTGGCCACAGCCGCGTTGGTGTTTCCCAGCGTTTCATAGAGTTCGCCCAGATAAAATTGGACCTGGTAATTGTCCGGTTCCCGTCCAATTACCACTTTCAGCGCTTTAACCGCTTTTTCCTTCTGGCCGAGCGCCATGTAGCACATGGCCAGTTTCTTCTGCAGTTGGATGGTGTCCGGCAAGCGGGTCGTTAAATTTTGGAATGATGCCAGCGCTTTATCCATTTGCCGGTTAATCAGGTAAAGGTCGCCCAGGCGTTCCTGATATTGCAGGGAGGCGTCGTCCGGCGGAAGGGTGGCGGCTTCCTCGTAATAGGCAATGGCCTTGGCCGCATCAAGGGACGGGATA
>VSJD01000302.1 GCA_008636095.1 Kiritimatiellota bacterium
ACCAGCGTGTCCACGATCTTTTGCGCAGACAGGTCGCCCATCAACCGAAGCACGGGAAGCTTGTCGGTGACTTTATTACGTGCTTTTTCCAGCGTAGCGAGCGCGCGGACTTCGTCGCGTGCCGCAAGATAAAGATAAGCCAACTGGATATAGCCCTTGGCATTTGCGGGTTCAATGCGGATGGCGCGCTGGGCCGTCTTGATGGCCTTTGCCGACTGGTTTAGCGCCTGATAAACCTGGGCCAGGTAAAGACAAGCTTCCACCGAGCGGGGGTTGTGCCGGCAAGCATCCTCCATGAGCGCAATGGCTTTATCATTCTGTCCCTGCTTGATATAAAGGACCGCGGCGCGCACATAAAGGGCATCGTAATCCGGCTTCTCCTCCAGCGCGCGACGGTAACTGGCCAAGGCCGACCCATCCGCAAGACCTTCCCGGAGAATCCCCATGCTGAACTGAGCAAGGGCCTCTGCCATGGCCGCATGGTCTGGACTTAGCGCCAAGTCTATCGGAAGGACGGCGCGCGTAACCGCTGTGGAACCGTCCGAACCCCGGGCGTTGGGGCTCTGACAACCTGCCAAACAACAAAGCCCTGCGCCCAGGACGAACAACACCCAGCCTGAGATCTGACGGCTGAGCTTATTTGTTGATGTTTTTATGGCGATTGGCTTTCAACCGCTTGCGGCGTTTGTGTTTGGACATTTTCTTGGCGCGCCATTTTTTCAGTGAGCCCATGGGTCCTTCCTTTCTTTTTTACCACGGATTACGCAATGATTTTATTGAGTGGAATTTCAATAATCCCTTCTGCACCGGCGGCCTTCAGGCGGGGCATAATTTCCCGCACGATTTTTTCCTCAACCACCGATTCAATCGCGATCCAACCCGTTGTGCTGAGTTGATTAATGGTGGGGGCGTGCAGGGCCGGCAGAACCTTGACGATTGCCCGGACGGCTTTACGCCGCGCATTCATCTTTAAGAGCACGCGCGTCTCCGCCATCAGGGCGCCCTTCAACAGCATGGCAATCTGCTCGATTTTCCCCCGCTTCCACGTGTTTTTCCAGGCCGCCTTATTGGCGATAAATTTGGTCGTGGATTCCAGTACGGTTTCGATGATCCGCAAATTGTTGGCCCTCAACGACGAACCGGTTTCGGTCAATTCCACAATGGCGTCCACCAGTTCGGGCGCCTTGACTTCCGTGGCGCCCCAGGAAAATTCGATATCTGCGCGCACACCCCGGCTTTCCAGGAAACGGCGCGTCAGGCCGACGGCTTCGGTGGCAATCCGTTTGCCCTGCAGGTCCGCTACCGTGCGAATGGGGGAATCGTTTGGAACGGCCACGACCCAGCGCACGGGGCACAACCCCTGCTTGGCGTAGATCAAGTCGGCGATTTCAACGACCTTGGAATCATTTTCCATGATCCAGTCATAACCCGTGATCCCGGCATCCAGGAGCCCGTGTTCGACATAGCGGCTGATTTCCTGCGCGCGGATGAGCCGCGCCTCAAGGGTCGGGTCATCCACGTTTGGAACATAGGAACGCGAGCCAACCGTGACCGAGAACCCGGCTTTTTTCATGAGCAGAAAGGTAGCTTCCTGCAGACTGCCTTTTGGTAAACCTAAGATTAATTTGTTCATTATATTATTCCGTTCATGGGCCATTGTGAAATCGCACGCATTATATCGCGCGCAAATGCCTTGTCCATCCCGAAACTGACGCATTACATCATTACCGTGATTGTCCGCGGATTGTTGCGATGACCTGCCGGATCGCGGCGGGGTAGGCGAGGTGTTCGTGTTCCTGGATGCGCGTGTGGAGGGATTCCGCGGTGTCACCCTCCAGCACGGGCACGGGCCGCTGGAGAATAATCGGGCCTGTATCCGTGCCGGCATCCACATAATGCACCGTACATCCGGTGACTTTAACGCCATAGGCCAAAGCCTGCTTCCAGGCTTCCAGACCCGGAAAGGACGGCAGGAGCGACGGGTGAATGTTCACGATCCGCCCCGCAAACGCCTTCAACAGACGCGGCTTAATGATCATCATGAATCCGGCCAGCGCGATCAGCTCGGTGCCATAATGGCGTAGTCGGTTAATGACCTGTTGTTCAGCCGTCCCGTCCAGCTTGGTCCGAAAAGGGGCCGGGTCTATGTATTCGGCCGGAATACGCATCTGCCGGGCCCGCTCAAGGATAAAGGCGTCTTCGACATTGGAAAGCACACAGACAATCCGGGCATCCAGCCGGCCGTCGTTGATGGCCTCGGCCAGAGCCTGAAAATTAGTGCCACGACCTGAACCCAGCACCGCGATAGCCATTGGTGTTGTCGTCATAACGTGAAACCATACCATCCGGAGTGCGGGTCTGCAAGCTATGAAGATCGGAATGGTTAATGGTTTCCGCCAAAGGCGGGCCCGCCTGCGGCGGGAATGGTCAATGAAAGATATGGAACAGACGAAGTAAGATCGAATCAGGTGTGCAAGACCATAGTTTACGAGCAATAAAGTCTCATTTTGCCAATTGTGTTCTGGCTTCCATTTTGCCATCAACCATTATCCATTAACCATGATTTCTTGACTTGTCGTTGGCCGGCGATAGAGTATCAGTCACGCATGGATCGGGCGATTAGCTCAATGGCTAGAGCGCTACCTTTACACGGTAGATGTTACAGGTTCGAGTCCTGTATCGCCCATCCGCCTTCGCTCAAGGGCTACGGTGGACAGGTCCGCCTTCACTCAAGGGCTTCCCCCTACGCTCAAAAAGCTTCGGCGGACAAGTCGGTGGGCAGGTGCATGGGAGATTCAACTATGACTCTAGAAAAATATTCCATTGGCATTGGCGACCGGTTCGGGCGGCAAGGGGCGGCCCAGTTGGATGCGTTTCAGCGGGCGCAGGCGGCCGGCATTATGATCACACCGGTATGGAATAAGTCGAACCGGGAGCATCAGATCATCGGGACGACGCCGGCCGATACGCGTCGGGCCGCCGATCAGGCGGTGCACGCCCGGAACTGGGGAAGTGCGTATTTTGTGGATGCCGATCATATCGGCCTGAAAAACGCGGGTGCATTTCTTGATGCCTGCGATTTTTTTACGCTGGATGTGGCCGAATCCATCGGCCAACCGCCGGACCAGGCGGATTTGGCCGCCTTTAAAAAGGCCCAGCGACGGTTTGTTGGCCGGCTGACCATTCCCGGCCTTGACGCGGACATGGACGTTACCGCGGCCAAACTCGAGCAGGTCGGCAACACATACCTGGTTGCGGTGAAAGAGGCCGCCCGTCTTTACCGGCAGATTGCCGCCGCCAAAGGGACGTCTGCCTTTGTGGCCGAGGTGTCCATGGATGAATGTGATACACCCCAGTCTCCGTTGGAACTCCTGCTGATCCTGGCCGCGCTGGCGGCCGAGCACGTGCCGGTGCAGACCCTGGCTCCGAAATTCACGGGGCGTTTCAACAAGGGGGTAGATTATGTCGGCGACGTTGAGCAGTTCGCACACGAATTTGAAATGGATTTGGCCGTGGTTCGGTATGCGCGCGCGCAGTTGGGGCTACCGGCGTCATTGAAGCTCAGTGTCCATTCCGGGAGCGACAAGTTTTCATTGTATGCTCCCATGCATCGCGCCTTGAAGCGGTTCGATGCGGGGCTCCACCTGAAGACGGCGGGCACCACCTGGCTGGAGGAATTAATTGGCTTGGCGTCGGCCGGCGGCGAGGGCCTGGTACTGGCCGGGGATATTTACGAGCAAGCGCTGGCGCGGTTCGATGAACTGTGCCAGCCGTATGCTACGGTCATTGATATTGACCAACGCCGACTGCCGGCGATAGCCGAGGTGCGAAGTTGGGACGGCGAGCGTTTTGCCGCGACCCTGCGGCACGATGAGCGTTGCCCGTACTACAATCCGCACTTCCGTCAGCTCTTGCATGTCGGGTACAAGATTGCCGCCGAAATGGGCGCGCGTTATCTTGACGCGCTGGCACAGTTTGAGCGGGGAATCGCAAAAAACGTGACGGAAAACCTGTGGGAACGGCACATCCGTCCGGTGTTTTTAGGTGCCTGAACTTGCTGCGTGTTCTGTGTTCGCTACGTTTGCTTGCCACTTGTCACGCGCGGCACGTCTTTTGTCTTTCTTTAGAAGTGTTTGCGGGTCCGTTGTCTGTCATCTGTCGTCCGTCGTCTGCCTTTCTCCGCGTGGCGCCGGCGCCACGATTACCTTGCCGAAAAAGACGCCCAGATCGGGCGGGAATCCTGCTTTGTGAGGATTCCATGCCGGCTGGACTTGAAAGCGTATCCATGCGTCGCGGTTTTTTTCAGGCGGCAGGGGCAAGATCAGCCATTGCCAACTGCCGGGCTGTAAAGATACGGATGTCTGCCACGGGCCCGATTCATCAAGCAATGTCAGTGACGGCACCTCGCCTCCCGGGCTGAAGTCCGGTGCGCGCGCCAGCAAAAACATCTTGGATTCCGGCGCCGCAGCCGGAACCAGTATGGCGGCGTCAGCGCGTGCCCAGCGGCCCTTGAGCGGTGGCATAACTTCTTGACGCATGCTTTTCGAAAATCCGGAGGAAATGGACACCACGTTTGTTTTGGTTTGCAAGAGCGCGGCGGCGATAAAAAGCGGCGAGCGCGCCGTGATCGTAAGCGTACTGGAAGCAATCGCCCTGTTCGGCAGGCATGTATAGGCCCACCACTGGTCTGCCAAAGGCTGAAATTGAAAGCCGTGCCACTCCTGCGGCAAGGCACTCGTTTCGTTAATCACGGGCGCCACGGGGTGAGGGTCTGAAGAATACATTACAAAATACAATTCAAGCAGATTGGATTTTAGATTATCGGGAACAATCAGGCTGATCTGCTCGCCTGCCGCGAGCGCGGTGCCTTCCATGACAGGGTTCTCGATGCGCACATTGGCAAAATGTCGTAAGCCCATGTTGCCGCTATCCATCGGGATCGCCATTACGTTGGTTAATAACGTGGCCGGTCGCGCGTCATCTTTCAGTGCCATTTGGTACAGGCTCAGCGGTTGCTGGTTATCTTTAATGCGGGTTGGCAGTGTGTTGCGAGCTTGCTGTAATTTCCGGTCTTGGAAGACGGCCTGCTTCACCAAGGTAAAATCAAAGCGGTCGCTCCGTGGTGTTTGAAAAGGGGTCATGAAAAACGACGGCTGATCCGGAGAGGAGCGCATAATCGTTTCCCAAGCACGTTCTACGGCGCTGTAATCGTCCTTGCGCTCATTGTTAAGACCCAGGGCTGTAACGCCAAACATATGTTCCAAGGGTGCCGTAATCCGGGAATATTCACCCAGTAGTATTCCTTGATCCTGTTGTATTATCCGGGCAAACGGAGCCAGAAAACGCAGGAAGCCGCGGTGTTCGACCAGAGTAACCAGGTGCCCGCGCTGGGTCAGGCCCATCAGGCAGATGACTGCGGCCAGGCCGGGAGCAAGCCATGCAGTCCAGGGCCGGCCCGGCCATTCCGGAAGGCGGGTTACCAATGCCGTCAAACACAGGGCAGACATGGGAATGACCGCCAGGAGCAGGTAGCGGGTCATCATGAAATCCCGCATTGTACCGGCCAGAACGAGCGCGGGAAAAACGGTCAGTGCCAGTCCAATCCGTTCCGGGCGCCGTAACCGGTCGCCGGTCAGCCAGGTGACCCAGCCGACAAGGATAAGCAAGGCCATTGGCCAAGAAACCATATTGGCAAAAGTTTGCCAGTCGGTTAAAAAATTATAGTTGCGGACCATACCTCCCAGGATCGGAAGAGTGCCCATACTTTCACGGTTGAAATACACATTAACCAAGAACAGTGCGCAGACCAGAGCCAGCCCGGCCGCAAGCCATCCGGAAACACAACGGTGTTTAGACTCAGTCGAGCCGCGGAGCCGGGTGTAACTCATGGCCAGACTGGTCCCTGCCAGGATAACCAGGCCAAGCGCCAAAAACGGCCAGTAATTGAAAGTGGCTTCGAAAAACCGCCGGACGTGATAATAATCCGTGACATACCTGGTTTCGCCATAAAACAACAACAACATACCCAGCGCCACCAGCGGATAAAGCAGGAAGTCCATGCGTCCCCATAGGATCACCAGCCCAACGGCCATGGCAGCCGGAATGACCAGATACCAGGCGGTGATGTGAAAGAATGGCGCCGCGCCAATGCATAGCGCGCCGAGTAGAATATCCCACCATTGCCTCCAGTTGCGCGCCTGCCAAGCCAGCAATAACAGGGTCAGGCCGGCGAAAACCATGAAGCCGGCGATGATCTCCGGGCGCGCGCACCGGGCATGCCACAAGGTCAGTGGATTCAATAAATAACAACCGAACACGATCAGGCCGGCCAACCGATGTACCAGCAGGCGGAAAGCCAGTGCCATCAAAACGAGGCCCGTGAACAAGGCAAACAGGGGTACGACATAAAGCGACCAGGAATTGTTGCCCAGTCGCGTTGCCACACTGATCAGCAGAGGGTAGGCGGGCTGAAAATGAGGTCCCAGTAAGGCCGCATCCGTATTGATCACCCACAAACAGGCGTCTTTGGTGGTTCCATAGCCTGCGTGGCCATAATAAAAGGCGCTCCGTGTTTCTTGAGGCACCTGGGCAAGCAGGGGGTCCACATAAAACAGGGCGTTTTGCCGACCGTAGGTAACGCCGGAATTAAGATAGGACCCCGGATCTTCGCCGCCAAATATATCCTCGTGCGGACGAAACAACAGGCCGATTGCCATCAGCGTCATCAGGCTCCAAAGCCAGACATGCGTCCGCACCACAGTGCGGCTTGCATACAATAGCCGGGCCACGGCGGCCAGGGCCAAAATCCAGAAAAATGTCCCGATGGCGAACATCATGGCAACGACATGTCTTTCTTTTTCGCGTTATTTAGCAAGCAGGTAAAATTAGACTTTATGATACAATCCGAAACGTGACAAGAAATAATATGGCACGTGGATCTGTTCGCTGACAATCTCCTATCGTGACAATCTCCTATTGACAGCCTTAAGGGAACTGTTACCATAACGCACTTTCGGGGAAAGGGATGTGTTTCTGAAGACCAGCCGCGCTAAGCGCGGCTTACGAGGTGAATCATGGCGAAAGTCAAAAAAGCAATCAAAGCGCTCAAAAAGTCAATTTCCAAAAAGTCCGGTGCCAAGCCCAAGACTACGGCGAAATTGGCAAAGAAACCGACTGCCGGCAAAAAGCCCGTGGTCGGTAAAAGGCCTGCGGTCCGGGGCAAGTCACGCTTCCAGGCGCCGTTGCCGGTGGTCGTAGAAAAATTGGCCGCGATGATAGGTAAAGGGAACAAGTATCTCAGCACCGACATAAAGCGCGAGTTGCGCGAGAAGCTCTTGCGCCTGCGCGAGCGGATTACCGGCCAGATCAATTTCCTGGCGGCCGATAATCTTAGCCGCACCCAGAAGGATGCCGAAGTGGATTTCCGCTCCGAGGAGCAGGGCACCGACAATTTCGATCGTGACTTTGCCCTCAACCGGGTCAGTTTGGAACAGGACGTTGTCTTCGAAATTGACGAAGCCCTGAACCGGATCAAGATCGGAACATACGGTGCCTGCGAAAGTTGCGGGGGCCCGATCGAAAAAGCCCGCATTATCGCTTTGCCTTACTCACGGATGTGCGTAGGCTGTCAGTCGAAATTAGAAACAGGTCGCAAGAAATTCCGTTCGTTCGAGACCGCCGCCCTGTTTCCAAATGCCGATAAGGCAGTCCCGGAAACGACGTCCGAAGAGGAATAATGCGGGTATTATCCCTGAGTTTTGTGATTGTCCTCCTGGACCAGTGGAGCAAACTGCTGGTTCTGCAGCGGTTTTCCCTGGGCGAATCCTGGCCCGTCATTCCGGGTTGTTTTAATCTCACCTATCTGCGTAATACCGGCGCCGTCTGGGGTATTCTCCAGCACCAGAACGAATGGCTGGTGCTGTTATCGTTCGTCGTGCTGATCCTGATGGCCGTCTTCTATCGCTGGCTGGTGGATGACCGTCGCGTTCATCGCCTGGCCATCGGGTTCATGATCGGCGGCATTTTCGGGAATCTGATTGATCGCATCAAGCTGGGGTGGGTCACCGATTTTCTTGATTTCCACTGGGCGGCCAATCACTGGCCGTGTTTCAACCTGGCGGATGCCGCCATCTGCGTCGGCGTTGGTATTTATGCCGTCTCGACCTTATGGATGTCCACGGTTCGCCTGCCGAAGTGCGAGCCTGTCGCAGAGCCACGCGGTCGAGAGGCGCATGCCGGTACAACTCACAACGTCTGATCTGCGGGCCTGGTTTCTCGTCGGCCCGACTGCCTCCGGTAAATCCGCCGTGGCCCAATACCTTGCCGAACAGGAGGCGGGCGCCATCCTGTCTGCCGATGCCATGCTGGTTTACATTGGGATGGATATCGGCACCGCCAAACCGACTGCGGCTGAACGCGCGCGGGTACGCTATTATGGTCTTGATCTGGTCGAGCCCCGTGAGCCTTTCAGCGCGGGCGCCTACCGGTTGGCGGCCCTGCAGGCGTTCCAAGACGCCGCCGCGCGGAGGTTGCGTCCCCTGATTGTGGTGGGCGGCACGGGTCTTTACATCAAGAGTTTGACCGATGGACTGGTCCTCCGCTCACCCAGGCAGTCGGCGATTCGGGAAGCGGCCGAGCGGCGACTGGCGGCGGAGGGCATCGGTGCGCTCCAGGCATGGCTGAGCCAGGTTGATCCGGAGCGGTATGCATCGCTGGCCGATCCGAAAAATCCGCGCCGGCTAATGCGCGCGCTGGAAACGGCCCTGGCCGGCGAAGCGCCGGCGGCCGGAAACTGGCGCGCGGCCCAGGATAGTCCGCGTATTCTTGGCTTGAAATGGAGCCTTCCCCAGCTTTATGATCGCATCCAAGTCAGGGTTCAAGCCATGTTCAAGGGTGGATTGCTGACGGAAGTCGAGCGGCTCCTGCAGGCTGGGTTTGAGGACGCGCCGACGGCTCGACTTGCGATCGGCTATACGGAGGCGGCGGCCTATTTACGAGCGCAGTGTTCGCTCGCAGAGGCCATGGCCACAACCGCGGTGCGTACGCGTCAATTGGCCAAGCGCCAGATGACCTGGTTTCGCCACCAATGCAACGTGGAGTGGCTGGCCGTGGATGCCGCGATGACGATCGCCGAGATTGCCGACGCTGTACGCGTTTATTGGCAGACACATGGGCCGACGCCGATTTCAGTTGGGTGAGGACAGTGAACGGGAAAATAAGCGAACATCGAATGTCGAACATCGAACGCCCAATGTCGGAGGGCAGGCGTCAGAGGTCAGAACGAAAAACGAAAAAATATTCCATTATGTTTGAATGAAACAAGTCAAGAAAGAACTTGCGAGAGAAACGCCATGAATATTCATCCGACAGTGATCGTGAATCCCAAGGCCGAACTGGGCGCCAATGTTACTATTGGCCCTTTTTGCGTAATTGATGCGGACGTTAAGATTGGTGACAACACGCGTATTGGGCCGCACGTGACGATTCTTCCCTTTACGACGATTGGTGCTGGATGCACAATCCATGCTCACGCGGTTTTGGGTGACCTGCCGCAGGATACGGCATTCAAGGAGGATGTCGTAAGTTATGTCCGTATTGGCGCCAACTGTATCATCCGCGAGGGGGTTACGATCCATCGCGGTACCAAGCCGGAGACGGAAACTGTGGTCGGTGACGGGTGTTTTCTGATGGTCAACAGCCATGTGGCGCACAATTGCCGGATAGGTAACAATGCCATTTTGATCAATGGAGCATTATTGGCTGGTTACGTGGAGGTTGGCGAGCGTGCTCTCATTAGTGGCAATGCGGTGGTGCATCAATTCTGTCGTATTGGCAAACTGGCCATGATTTCCGGCAATAGTGCGATCAGCAAGGATTTACCGCCTTTTTGCATTGTGGGCATTTCACGTAACATTATTGCGGGCTTGAATGTGGTTGGCTTGCGTAGGGCCGGTTATGGCGCGCCGGATCGGCTGGCCATCAAGCGGGCATTTCATACCCT
>VSJD01000303.1 GCA_008636095.1 Kiritimatiellota bacterium
GTACCAGTCTGGTCTGAACGTCAGTCAGGCCACGGCAAAAATTCGGGCCGAGTCACCGTCTGGGGCGGTCCTGGAATTTTGCGAATTTGTCGAGCAGTCCAAACGCGGCATTTGCCGACTCGAGGGCCAGACGGACGAAGATGGAGCGTAGGCTGTAGGCCGCCGGTTCCGAATGTCAGGCGTTGGTGGATTCTTTGGCGAGCAGCGCGGCTAACTCGGCTTCGATTGCCGCCGCGCCTTTAATTTCAGGCAGTATCCTGTTCAGCCAGCGCGGCATCCACCAATTGGCCTTGCCAAGGAGTTCCATGGTAGCCGGCACCAGCACAATGCGTATCACCGTTGCATCGATGAGTATGGCGCTTGCAAGTCCCAGGCCGATCTGTTTGATGAATACATTGGGATCGAAGATGAACACCCCGAACACAAACACCATAATAGCAGCCGCGGCTGTAATGACGCGCGCCGTGGCCGTCAGGCCATCGGCAACGGCAAGACTATTGTCACCGGTTCGAATGTATTGCTCCCGGATGCTCGAAAGGAGAAAAACCTCGTAGTCCATCGAAAGTCCGAATAAAATGGCAAACATGATCATGGGCACGAATGCAGGCACCGGCGTTTCCGGGATATTCAACAATTGCCCCAACCAGGTGCCGTTTACCGCGTAAGACATCACGCCATAGGCGGCGGCGATGGACAACAGATTCATAATGCCGGCCTTAAACGCCACCAGGGGAGACCGGAACACCACAATAAGCAAAACGAATGACAGAAGCACGACGGTGGCAATGAATAACGGAAGCCGGCCCAGAATGTAGTCGGCATGGTCAATCGAGATCGCCGTAAATCCCCCGACAAGCACCTTTATTCCCGTGCCGGCGATAATTTCCGGAACAATATCCTGGCGCAGTGTATTGACGAGCTTCACGGTTTGTTTCGACTGCGGTTTTGAGGCGGGATAGACATTGATAATGGCGGTGTCGCCCGCCGGGTTGAAAATGGGGGGCAACACAAATGCAACATTTTCGAGCTGCTGAAGTTTGGTAAAGAGCTGGACAAGGGTGCGCTGAATATTGCCGGCGCCCTGGGTGTCGACCACCATTAAAAGCGGACCGTTGAAGCCCGGGCCGAAGCCGGCAGTCATGAGGTCGTAAGCCCGACGGGATGTTTCCGTTTCGGGATTGTTCCCGTCGTCAGGGAATCCGAAGCGCAACCAGGAAATTGGCGCGGTGATAACCAGCATGATGAGTGTGCCTGCACACAGGGACATCCATGGACGGCGTTGCACGATGCGACTCCAGCGATACCAAAAACTGCGTGTGCCGTTGTTGTGTCCCGCCCCGACAAAGGGAATGCGGAAGCGGTCGATGTTGTAGCCGATAAAACCGAGAATGGCGGGAAGCAGGGTCAGCGAGGCTGCCAGCATGGCCGCGACGGCAACCACCGACATGCAGAGCATTCCGTTCATATAACCCAGTCGCATCGTCACCATGCCCAGCAGCGAGACAATGACGATAACGCCGGCAAACAGTACGGCACGGCCGGCTGTAGCCATAGCCGTGATCACTGCCGTCCGGGGCAAGAGCCCTTTGACAAGCCCGTCGCGATAACGGGTAACGATGAAAAGTGCATAGTCAACGCCGACGCCGATACCAATCATCGTTGCAACAGTGGCCGCCCAGTCGGGGGTTCCGAATACACGCGATAACATTGCGCCGAGCCCCGCGCCGATGCCCAATCCGAATAACGCCGTGAAAATGGGCAGCCCCATCGCAAGCACGGATCCAAAAGCGATGAGCAGGATGAAGGCGGCAAAGACGAGCGCAATGGTCTCGGCACCCAACGCCTTCGAGGCAACGAACGTGGAAACCTCGATCTGGAGCCCATTGCGTGTGCCCGGATGAACCAGATCCAGAAACTTCTTCTGGTAGTCGGCGTCGAGGTTAGCGAGCTTGTCGATGGTCCGGTCGAGGTTGACCACGGCGTACGCGGTTTTTACGGTTTTAGCGATCTGGTTTGCCCCTTGGGGCGCGAATGGGCTGACGACCGACGCAACGTGCGGAAATGTCGCTAATTTTTCGAGCAGGGCCTCGATCGTATTCTTCGCGGCGGGTGTCGTTGCGCCGGCGTCGGAAAAGAAGACGATGTTGATTGAGTCGCCCTTAAGGGACGAAAAGCGGGCATCCAGCAGGTCAAATGCCTTGGTTGCTTCGGCGTCAGGCGTCTGATAGTCGGCGCGATATTCCGCGGGATATGTTCGGGCGAACGTCACTATCGTGACGAAAACGATGGCCCATATCCCGATCACCACCCAACGATGGCGATAACACAGATCAGCAAGACGGATCATGAAGCGCCTCCTTTGTCTTTAATATTATTTGAATGATAGAATGCAATAGTATCTTCCATCCAGTTGGCAGCTTTTTCCATCATATCATCGATCGCTTCGCTGGGATAGATGCCGTCGGTCCTAAGCGGCGGCGGGAAGAAAGGTTCTCCGATAACCAGCCGCATTTTGGGCCAATGGGGACTTTGCTCTTTTCCAAATAGATAGCGCCGGGTAAAAATGTAGACCATGGGAAGAATGGGCGCCTGATGAATGTAGGATAGATAAAAAGCGCCGCGTTTGAAGCGGAAAATCTCCTGGCTGAGATAGACCAGATCCCCTTCCGGAAGGAAATGAACATGGTGTCCCCGTTTCAGAGCTTCGCCCACGGGGGGGACGATCATTTGTAATCCCGCATTCGGTTTGGCCGGAATGGGAAAAGCCCGCACGATGCGCAGAATACGCCGGATAATGGGTACTTCGTAATTTCTTTGGGCAACCGAGATATACAGCCTCTGCGGGAAAAGAACCAGGCTGGCAAATACGGTGTCGAAGTAGTGACAATGGTTGGAAATGGTGATGCATCCCTGTTTTTTCAGGATCTGTTTGTTTTTTCTGCCGGTCACGCGGAGTCCGCAATAAAGCGCGCAAAGCAGGCCCAGTAAGTAGCAGAAAAGAAAAGCCGGCAGCGTTAAGAGATGAAACCACCAGTCAAAATAGACGAATTTATACTTCTTGGTAAAATCAATTTTCTTGGTATTGTGCGTGATAACAATGATCTTCTCTTCCGGTATCTCTCTGCGCTGCTTTTTTATCATCTTTGACTCTGCTTATATCATGTTTGACTCAAGCGAGGTTGCTTAAGCGTCGCGGGCGCGGATAGTCTCGCGATACAGCTTCTCCATCTTATCCATACATTTTTCGAAGCGGTATTGTTCGGCCATGACTTTTACCTGTTCCCTGATGTTCAGGAGCTGGCTCCTGTTTTCGTACCAGTAATTAATCTTTTCAGCCAAATGGTCCGCATTGTCATGTTCGAAGGAAAACCGGTGATCCAGGGAGAACTGCGAAGCGGCGCTGTGGGGTGAATTTCCGACTAGGCACGGCAGACCACAGCCGACAGCCTCAAGACAGGCGAGACTCTCCAAATCCACGACCGACGCATGGATAAAGAGGTCAGCCGTATTCAGGTATTGAAGTTTTTCTTCCTGGGTTACAAACCGGACCAGGGGCGGAACAGGCAATTGCGCGCCTTCGGCGATCAATTTTTCCGACATTTCACCCCTGCCGCAAAGAAGCAGATTTATTTTGTCGGCATATTTTGAGCGTTTGACCCCTTCGATTAGCAGTAGCTGCCTTTTTTCAGGAGCATGGCGTCCCAGACTCATGAGCACAAAATTATCACCAAACCATTCCGGCCGCGCGGATTTTCGGGGAGTATAATCTTCCGGTATTCCGTTGGAGACAACCTCCAAACGGCACTTGATCCGGTCTTTTCTTAGAAGGTCAGCGGCAAAGCGGGAAGGACACTGGATGACAGGCACCCGCTTGAAGAGAAAGAATTTGAAAATCTCGGATAATATTAGATCCAGGATTTTACTATCCTTGCCCGCTGCCGAAACTACATTGTGGGCCTGAACATGGTACCCGGCGATAAAACACTTGTTCATGGCCCGGGCCATCTTGGCTGCTCCATATCCGAGATAAAAGGGAAGCTGGATCTGGATAATATCGGCATCGGCGAAGGCTTTTCTTAAAACGTCTTTTTCCGGGACACCAAAAAGAAATTGCATCTTTTCAAGGGATTCCTTCATGAAGGACGGGCACTTTCCCTTTACCATGTAATTGCCTTCACCGTTGACGTCTGTGGCGACGATCGAAACCTTGTGCCCTCGTTTCTTAAGTCCCTCCGCCAGCCGCCTGGTGGCGACACAACCGCCATTCTCGCCGTTATACGAATCGGTAACCAAAACTATTTTCATTTTATGCCACCATTCAAAAACCTGGTGAATACGTATTCCAGCGAATGGGATTATCCGATCGGCCGGTTTGAAGCAATCCAAGTTGTTTTATGCGTTTTTAATGTAACTGCTCGGGCATCACCATGAAGCCGTCAAATTCATAACAAATACACTGTAATTTACCTGCCCATCCCCTGGACGCAAGCGAAAAATCAAACTATCTTTTGCTGTGGACTCGGATGGAGAGGCGGCCCGGTGGACGAAGACGGACGGCAGACGACAGGTGACTGACGACGGATGAGTGATGCGTGGGAAATAAGAAAACGCCCAACATCCGGCTTCAAATATCAAACGTCCAATGTTGTAAGAAAGACGATAGACGGCCTACCATGCCATGGCGCGACGCGTCGGATCAACCTTCCGTCCAGCGGAAGAAGACCGTGCCGACCCAACTGCTCAGGTCGGAATTGGAGAGCTTGTCCAAGTCCGAACCGTTCACAAACCGGTAACCAATGCCGACACCCAATTCCAGGGTGCTGGTCAGGTTAAACTCCAGGTTGATATCCGGTTCGGCGATGAACAGGTTGGCACTGCCGGAACTGTCAGTCGCGGCGCTATTGTTGACCTGTCCGCCGCCGACGAACCCGCTGAGGGAGCTGTGGAAAAGCTCAGAGCTGAAAAGCGTATAATCGGCGTGCGCGCCTACATACCAGATGTCAAAGGTTTTGAGCTTCAAGGCGCCGGAATCGGTGTTGACACTGTTGACGAGCGTATAGCCGCCCACGCCCAGATACAGCGCGCGACCGACCGACGTGCCCAGAATGCCGCCAGCCAGTTCCGTGGTTTGGCTTTTTATGGGCGTGATTTTTAGTTCCGGTCGAATAAAGAAGCCCCAGTTAACTTCTTCATCATTCACCAGCGCCTGCACCGGTGCCGCCGTTACCGTCGTTGCCGCCAAGGCTATCAGGCATAATCCGGTCATGAATGTTTTCATAGAGGCCCTCTTTTGTAAATTATTCCTCAAACACGACCATCTGGTATCCCGCCACTTCGGGAACCGTGACGCAAATGTAATCACCCTCTTCCCGGACCGCCAGTTCTTTCTGCGACGGCGCAAGACATACGCGTTTCACGCGCGGGAGCACATCGCGGCGCAATGCCAGCTCCACATCGCGCACGACGATCGGCTCTTCGATGATCTGTGTTACCGGTCCGCGCTTTTCCGGCAAGTAGGTCAAAAGATGTACCATGCGCCGGCGCGTTTGCGCCGTTATGGTCACCTGCCCGAATGAGGGCAGGTTGGGCACTTTGACCATCGGCTGCGGCAGGATCTGGTCCAAGCAATGGCGGACCATATATTTAAATTCCACGACGACATCATTGAAATAGCCGGCAAAAACCGGGAAACTGAAATGGAACAGGTTCCCGCAACGCACAAGCGCCGACCGCCCGGTATCTTTGTCGGGCGGGGTATAGAGATATTCATGGCGGCCATCCCAAATTCCGTGATTGAAATAGGGCTTGTATAGCCGGGCCATGACGCGGGCGTCCTTAAGTGCGTGCATGGCGATACCCGGCCTGTAAATCGTGGTGATCCTGTCGGACACCTCGCGCGCCAACGCCCCTTCGGCCTTGAAGAATGAAGGGGCCCAGGATTCAGGCCCTTCATACGTCAGACGGTATTCCTTTAAGGCGAAGGCGGTTTTTTCAGGATTCAGACCGGAAAACGCGGAACTGATCACTCCCCCGCCGCGCTTGAGATGCCGACGCACACTCTCTGCCAGGCGCGTATCCAGGGTCACGTTATCCGGCAGAACGAGCACGCGGTACTTGGCAATATCTCCGTCACCGGTACAGACATCGAATTGCTGTTTTAATTCCACCAGCAGACGCGCGGCGCCGAAGAGCGATTGAATCTTATCGCCGGCAGAACCCAATGATGCACACGGCAGGAAACGGGTTTCGGGGAACAGCACGGCTACCTCGGTCCGGGCTTTGGCACCATCCGTCCAAGGATCCAACGCGCGCGTTTTGGCGTAAACGTTGCCGATCCGGTCATAGACATGCTTGTCCAGCCGGCCGCGCGGATGAAAATGATCGCCCACCGAGCAGCCGCCGCCGT
Organism: Kiritimatiellota bacterium; assembly: GCA_008636095.1. Lineage (GTDB taxonomy): Bacteria > Verrucomicrobiota > Kiritimatiellia > JAAZAB01 > JAAZAB01 > VSJD01. The sequence continues at coordinate 6,407 of VSJD01000303.1, forward strand.
TGGCAATGGCATTGTAACAATCGAACATGAGCGAAGCCTCCGGGCGCAGTCCACCCAGATCGCCCCAGCTCTTCTGGAAGCGGCCGGTCATCATGAACCACGGATTGGGCAGCGTGCGCACGTAGCGCGCATAAGCCGGCATGATATCATAGCCCCACCCGCCGGTAGGCAGGATTTCAAGCTCGCTATGCGCCGGTTGCACGGCATAGGGCAGACCGTTGAAACAGAGATACAGGTCGCGCCGGCGCTTGCGCAACATGGCTTTGACGTCGCGCATGAAGCGCTGCGTTATGCGCCAGCAATACTCGCGTGCCTGGGCCTCGTCCTGAAAATCCAGATTTTCCTTTTGCATGCCTTGCAGGCATTCCTCGCCATAGCAGGCGTCCAGCGCAAAGCAGTCAAAAAAGAGACCGTCCACCGGATAGCGGTCGAGCACTTCGGCGGTCATATCCAGCAAATGTCGGCCGTAACCCGTGTTCAGACACATGCGGCGGAAGAAACTCCCATGCGGCGGAGCGTCTTTTTCAAAAGCATAGTCCGGGCCGGTTTTATTAACCTTCATTTTAAATTCATAGACCTGGCCGACTTGATTAACCTTGACCCAATCGCGATGCAGGACGGCATGCTCGTGGTCCAACCCGGCATTAAAATAAGCGGCCACAGCGATCTTGCGTTTATGGCAGGCCTTGACCATCCCGCCCAGCATATCCACCTTGAGCCCGGGATACACTGTCCCGATTCGCGTCGGGTAATAGGCAAATCCCAGGTTGCAGCGCGCAAAGACGGTGATATATTGCACGCCCGCCTTGTGCAACGTGGCGGCGAACTCTTCGGCATCGAACTCACAGCCTGCGTCGTAAATGCGAGGCATCGTGTGACAATCCAGGTGGATAGCGCGGCGCGGAAATGCAGGACGGGTCATAAATCTCCTTTGAAAACAGCCGACTTAAAGTCGGTTCTATCTTTTGCATTTCATATTGGTAGAGCTGGTTTATACCATGAAAATATCACTATGACTATAGATTTCGATTTCTTATTGGCCTTCAAAGCATGGGCATTAACAGGTAGCAGAAATTTTCCAGCAGGCGATGAGACGTGGGACGGGTCTGCCAGGTAGCCAGGTCCAGTTCATCGCTATTGGCCTGTTCGTTCGACACGATCTGTTTCAGGGCGCGGATGTAGCCTTGGTCGTACACGATCAGATTGCTTTCGTAATTCAGTCGCAAACTGCGCACATCCAGGTTGGCACTGCCGACCATGGCCAGTGTGTCGTCCACGATCAGGGCCTTGGCGTGCATGAAGGGATCACGCCGCCTGAAAATCCGTCCGCCGGCCTTCAGGACGTCCTCATATAAGGATTGCCCCGCCAGTCCCGCATACAGGTGGTTATTCGTCTTTGGTATAATAAGCCGGACATCCACCCCGCGCCGGGCGGCCGAACACAGTGCCTGGAGAATGTCGTGCGTAGGTACAAAATAAGGAGTTACCACGAACAGTTGCCGCCGGGCCGCTATCAGGCATTCAAAAAATACCTGGGCGATCACTTCCATCCCGTCCGGCGTCGGGCCGCTGTTGGCCACGCGGACCATGGCCGGACCCACCGCCGGCAGATGCGGAAAATGCGCTTGCTGAAGCAAAACATCGGGATCATCGTCGGTCATGAAATACCAGTCGCGCAGGAAGGAATACTGGAGTTCCTGGACGATCGGACCACGTACGGCGACGTGATAATCGCGAATGGCTGGCGCACCCGGCCGGGACAGGTTTTCCTGCCGCAGATTGATGCCACCCATGAACGCCCTTTCGCCATCCACTACCATGATCTTGCGATGGTTGCGGAGGTTGAACTGAACCAGGCGCTTTAATAGGTTGGCCTGGGTCCAACCGACAATCTGCATGTTCGGTACGTGGCGATATCTCAGGAAGAGCGGACTGAGAACCGCGCCCATTGAGCCAAAGCTGTCGAACATAAACCGCACGGTCACGCCTTGCCGGGCCTTTTCCGCGAGCAGGTCGAGAAACTCACGGCCAATGGCATCGTTCCAAACGATGAAGGTTTGCAGGTGGACATGGTGTCGCGCTTGGCGAATGGCATCCAGCATCCGGGGGTAAGTGGCGTCGCCGTCCACCAGGGGTTCAATCGTGTTGCCGCCCAGGAGCGGATAATCGGAAAGGATGGGGCTCAAAGTGTTGTTCAGGGATTGCGCGGCCGGGTCGGTCGGTTCGGCTACCAGGGTCTCGTGGACGGCACGCCAGTAAACCAGCGGCAGGGATTCGCTCTCACGCAACAAGCGTTCGGTCAGGAACTCATTGTCCGCCCGTTGTTTGTGCCAGGCTTTGCGCGGCACACGGTTGATACCGAAGAGCAGGTACAGGAGCGGACCAATCAGAGGGAACGACCAGGCGACGAATATCCAGAGCAGGGCCGAAGTGGCCTCACGGCGGGTATTCAGACAACTATAAACGACCAGCAGGAACACGGTGATGTGCAGGACGATCTCCACACCGATCCAGAACCAGGTCGGCTCGGTTGCCAGTAAGTTGAAAATAGATCCACTCATGATTTTGTGTCGCTAACGCGGGCTATGCCCGCAACCCAATTTGATGTTTGTCTCCGGACAGTTTGGGCGTTCGGCGTTTGCTTTGGTTGCGGCTCTGGTTTGCGCAGGGCCGTTACAAGCGCTTTCAAATCGGCCGGCCACGGCGCGGTAAAGGTCAACGACTTGCCCGTGACCGGATGCGTGAAGGCAAGCGTTGCGGCGTGAAGCATCTGCCGCCCAACGGGCATCGGCAGGGAACGGCTCGAGCGGCTCCCGTATTGTGCATCGCCCACGATCGAGTGACCGCGGTGTGCCATGTGGACCCGGATTTGGTGAGTGCGGCCGGTTTCCAGCCGAATCCGGACCAGGGAAATATCCCCGAAGCGTTCGCTGAGTTCGTAATGCGTGACCGCCGCTCGACCGGTTTTGGGCTGGACCGACATTTTCTTGCGGTCCGCGCGATGGCGGCCGATCAGGGTTTCAATGGTGCCCCGTACCGGGTTGGGGTGTCCCCAGACGAGGGCGACATAATTCTTGTGGATGGTTCGCTGTTTGAACTGGTTCATCAGGCCGGTTAACGCGCGATCGCTCTTGGCCACCACCATGATCCCGCTGGTGTCGCGGTCCAGGCGATGGACAATCCCCGGCCGCTGTTCGCCGCCGATAGCGGCCAGACTTCCGCAGTGATGAAGCAAAGCGTTGACCAGAGTGCCGGAGGAGTGGCCTGCGGCTGGATGCACCACCAGGCCGGCAGGTTTGTTAATCACGAGCAGGTCAGCATCCTCATACAGAATATCCAGTGGGATGGCTTCCGGGATCAGCGCGGTGGCAACCGGCGGGGGAATCACCAGCGTAACAACATCTCCGGGGCGAATCTTGTGGTGCTCCTTGATCACCTGGCCGTTAACCGTCACGTGCCCGTCATGGATCAGGGCCTGAATTCGTGCGCGCGACAAGGCATTTGCCTTACAAGCGATTGCCTGGCAGGTCAGCCATATGTCCAAGCGTGTCCCGGCCGCGTTGCCAGGGACGATGAAAACCTGATTGCTGATTT
>VSJD01000167.1 GCA_008636095.1 Kiritimatiellota bacterium
ATCCGTCGTAAAGGGATTAAAGACCGTCAAAAGCGGGACAATAAGCATGCCGGCTATGAGGTAAGGCAGTTTGACAAAGCGCCGAATCATCATTAAAAACAGCAGATACACAAACAACCCCCAGCATCCCACCACCTGGTAAAAAATAAAGAGCTGATACACTGCCAGGCGAAGATAAGGATTCTCCGGCACACTGATTATCAAGTTCCGGAAAATAAAATTGACCGGCTCCGTGGGAAGGCCCGCGTGGGGCATAATCATATCAGGGGAAATCCATGAACCAGGCTTGAAATGCCGGATGGCGGCAAACCAGGCGAAAAACACAAGAAGCAGGATGCCGGCCATGATCAAGTTTTTCCACTCTCTGACGGTCCAGCGGTTATCGCGAAGAACCCGCCCTGCGTAGTCATCCAGACGAAGCAAGGGTGTTCGACGATTGCAAAAATCCGTAAACTTACGCCAAAGCATTTTTGTTGTTTCCCAAAGACTCAGCGCTAAAGTCATGAAAAAAATAAACAATGCCTCCTGGGCATGAATTGCATTGGTCACAATCAATAAAACCGGCGCAATCCAAAGCGCATGCCCAAGCCACCTGTGGTGCCTGCACTGAGCGAAGTCGAAGCGAGCGCTGTCGAACCACCTGTGGTGAGCATAGCCGAACCAGCGATTAGACCTCAGCCAGTCAATAATCACCGCCATGGCCGCAAGAAAGAGAACATAATTAAGAATTGTGGGGGCAAATGCATAATAACGGATATAGGCAAACACATTGTTTCCCATAGTGGCGGCGGCAAACAAGGAAGCAATCGCCGCCATCATCATTTTCTTGAGCGCGCTGATACGCAGGCCGGAAAAAAGAAACAGGCCGAAATAATAGAATCCTAAAAGAAAAACTGTAACATTTACGAATGTCAGGACATGCAGAAATTCCATAATCGCCAGACCAGAAACATGGCCAAGCCAGGCATGCATAAAATACCAAGGATTAAAATACCAAGGAGAGAAGGTCTGATACAAAAGAAGGTTCTGAAAAGATAAGCCGGGCGGAAAGCAAACCAAATTAATCATATCAGATTTATGCCACTGGAACCAGGACGCATGCGTCCACGCATCCGTTGGAATTTCAAGATAGATGCCGGCATACGCCAGATAACCGCAAATCACTCCGGCCAGGAACAAGGGGACGAGCAGGCGTGGCAGGCACAGGCGGGAATTCAAAAAACCACGGATAGAATCGGAGAAATCTTTTTGGGAAAACACAAGAGTCTTGACAACGGCCAAAACCGCCAAAATCACCCATTCCAACAGAACACACCATTGCCAACGGGCAATCGGCTGGGCATAATATTCAAACGGCAGGAGCGTAAGAACGAGGAGGGCATAGGAGAACGCGAACGAAAGTAGAAAGCGGAATTTTTTAATCCCCAGGATTACCGTGATAAAAAATCCCGGCAGGAAAAAGAGGACGACAAACAACTCAAGGTAAATGATAAGTGAAGAAATCATCTCTAATCCGATTCCACTGGCGTCCCATAGTGACGTTGAGACTGTAGCAGTTTAGGCCGTAGGCTGTAAGTCGAAATCAATAAAACACATCGCGAGCATCCTATGGGATACTACTGACCTTGTTCCTGCATTCTGCATTCTACATTCTTCATTTCTGCCATGGTGCCAGTCCATACCGCTGCCAGTAAAGAACGGTTTTGATAATTTCATTAACCACATTCACCAATCCTTCCTCATCCCGCCACCAATTGTCCGGGGTGAAGGGCAAATTGGTTGAACTGCTAATATAAACAGAGATATTTGTGTCGGCAATAGAATGCTTGATTACATTCGCCGCCCGGCGGGTGTGATACCAGCTCGTTACTATAATAATAGAATTTATTCTACGTTCTTTGATCAAGGCCGCAATTGATTTTCCGTCCTCAAACGTGCTGGTTGATGGCAACAATTTGATTTTTTCCTTCGGCACGCCATGGCGCGAGGCAAAATTCAAAGCCTGCTCTGAATCCATGAAGTCCGATCTTGCCTCAAGCGGTTTATCGCCGGTGTACCACAGCGCTGGTGCCAACCCGCGTTTGTACAATTCCATTCCGTGGCAAAGCCGTTCCGGCCCGCCTCCGGCCAAAATGACAATGGCTTCGGCATTTGTAATTTTTGTTTGTACGAAAAACCAATGACCGATTGCCGGGAGCCATGACTTGGCGGTGCTGATAAGCAAAAAAGCCAGAATCAATATCGTATAAAACGCCGTGAAAAGGACCCGTTTACCAGAGTTTTCGTTATTTGACGGACAGTGTTTCATTTAACCCCTAAAACACATCGTCTGCGGAAATTTTTGACTTCTGACTACTGAATTCAGAGCATGCACTCGCGCCAAACAGTCAAGCCACACAATCCAACAATTGCACTGACAATCACGATCACAAGCCCAATATGTTTATAATCAAAAACGATTCCGCCTGCCAATTTACGGGCAGGAACAATAGAGTTCACGGAAATGAAATTCCCAACCGCAGCAACCTACTCCGTCCGTCAGCTGATGGACGGAGTAAACTGGACTGGTGAAGTAGGATAATCCGCCACGCTCGGCAGATCATGACCATGCTCCGCTCGGGACATGATGGCTCGGGCCGCTCGTACAATATCTTCCAACAGGGGGTAACAAACTTTTTCCAGCGAGACACTCATGGATAATCCTTGTGATTAATTCGTGAACAGATTGCGGACAGTTGCGGCAATACTGGCCGCATCCAAACCATAGTGATCTCTAAGCCAGTCGCGACTGCCGAGTTGGGAACAGTATTCGTCGGGCACACCAATCTTGGCAAACCGTCCTGCATAGCGGTACTGCAGGAGTACTTCTACAATCGCCGTTCCTAAACCGTTAATCACGCTATGTTCTTCAGCCGACACTATTGCCTTACAGGATGAGGCTATATCAATCACGCCGGCTTCGTCAAATGGTTTAAGCGTATGGGCGGAATATAATCGGCATGGAATACCCGCCTCGGCCAACAAGTGGACAGCCTTTGCGCAACTTGGCAGGAGAGATCCAGTTGTGATGATAGCAACTTCTCCGCGAGCATGGAGACAGCTCAATTTTCCCAGCACAACCGGCGGCTCTTCCGTATGAACACGCAGGTCATTATTACTACCGAGACGGAGATAGCACGGAGTTTGCAGGTTCAACGATTGAAACAACAAAGCTTCGCATTCCAGGGGATCGCCAGGGGAGAGAATGGTCATTCCCGGAAGAGCACGGGTGACAGCGATATCCTCGATGGCATGATGCGTCATGCCCTCCATGCCGTAGGAAAGGCCGCTGCCAACCCCTACAAGCGTGACCGGAAGACGCGAAGCACACAGGTCGGTCCGAATCTGATCCAGGGTTCGAAAAACCAGAAACGGCACCATGGAATAGCAGAAAGGGCGAATATTCCGCATAGCCATTCCAGCGGCCAGGCCGATCATGTTGGCTTCGGCGACCCCGACATTAGTAATATGGTCAGCGTACTTGTCGAGATACGGCGTCAACACGCCAAAACCCAGGTCGGCTGTCAGCAGGTGAAGGGGATGACCTTCATCCACGAGTCGAAAGAAATTCTGGAAGAATGTCGAGCGCATGAACGATTATTTTTTCGGCGATCCCGAAAGCTCCTGTAAGGCAGCATGAAATTCATTCCCCTTCGGACAGCGATAGTGCCACAACAACTGGTTTTCCATGAAACTAACGCCTTTGCCCTTGATAGTATGAGCAATAACGGCCAAAGGCTTGGGGGACGTGCCGAGACGGGAGTAGGTCTCCCACAAGGCACGGTGATCATGACCGTCCACTTCGACGACCTCCCATCCGAACGATTGCCAGCGGACCGCATGATCGGTCGGCAACAGGATGTCCTTGGTAAAGCCCATGGCCTGCATCTTGTTGGCATCCAATGTCATGCATATCTGATTAAGCTTGTGATGCGCTGCAAACAGGGCGGCTTCCCACACGGAGCCTTCATTGGTTTCACCGTCCGACTGAACAACAAAAACACGCGCGGCGCTCTTCTGCTTATGGGCGGCGAAAGCTAATCCCACGGCAATGGGAAGGCCATGGCCCAGAGACCCCATATTGGCTTCCAGACCGATGGCCGGTTCAAAATGCGGATGATGTCCAAGGTGCGTGCCGTTACGGGCATACGTTTCAAATACATTTTTGGGTATGATTCCCTTTCGATACAGGACCGAATACAATGCTGCACACGCATGCCCCTTGCTCAGGAGGAGCCGATCCCGTTCAGGGTCTATGGGTTGGCCTTGGAGAATACCCGAATATAGCACTGCCAGGATATCGGCCACGGAAAAGGCCGAACCCACATGGCCGGTCCCGGTCTGTTCGCACATGTTCAGGACATCCATGCGGATAGTTTTGGAAAATTGAACGAGATCTGAAATATCAGGCATGTTTGTCATATCACCTTAATTTTGCACGAACATCAGCGTTTGGTGATTGTTTTTCAACCTGCCCGCAGTCGCTGCGCTCCAGCGCTGTAGGCGGGTAGCAACGGCGTGCAAACTATTTTTTGCACCACTTTTTCTTTTTCAGCCGGAGGCTGATCCGCCCAGGCGGAAACCCAACGGGTTATGAAGGTATCCTGCAAAAACGCTGATGTTCGTCGCAAAAGACGGTCGCGTAATTTTGGCACATCTACTTTGTTGCGCGGGGTTTGCAGTATGCTTATACAGCGGCACCCCGCGCGCCGCGCATCTGCGCCAAACTGACGCGATGCAAAATTAAGGTAGCAGCAATGCGTTTTTGGCTTATTCCTTTATTGCATAACTGATATATGGATCCCACTCCAGACGGCGCAGGCAGAGCCCGGATATCTTAATAGAATCCAACAAAGCCTGCGTTTCACCAGGCCACATGGGATTGTCCAACTCGTCAAAGGCAATGATGGCCCCCTTTGGCATTAAAGGGAAGAAATGTTTGATCGCGACTTTCGTTGGTTTATACAGATCTAAATCAAGGAAGAGCAGGCTCACTACAAGATGCGGGGCTGACTTAATGAATTCAGGAATGGTCTTGGTAACATCGCCCTTTATTAGATGAATCTTATCGATGTGGCCCAGAAAACGATCCTTGTCATATTCCGCGATTAGCGCCTTCAGTTCTTCGTAAGAATCAGCGGCCAGGGCGCCTGTTTTAGGCATGGCCACCCGGTTATGATCCTTGTGGGAATACGTAGGGAACCCGGCGAAGGAGTCAAAGCCATAGATGCGCCTGGTGAGGTTTTCCGGCTCAAGCATAGCACTGAGCTTGGCCCAGGACATGAGACCAAAGCCTTTGAAGACTCCACATTCCACGATCGAGCCCTTGACAGGCAGAGCCAGTTTAAAAATCTCATACAGTGCCAGAAAGCGTTTGAGGTGCTGTCGTCGCACATATTTTGTAAAATTTTCCAGTTTAATCTCAATCGGGTCTATGCACCCGGAAAATATCCGGGCGATATTGGATCCCACCTGTTGCTCTGCTTCAGTTCTAAACTTCCTCATGGCTATTTCCCTTTCAAGCGGCGGATTAATTCCAAATCGCCCGAACTCAAATGTTCAAAATCCTCTGGCGCCAAACGCCAGTCGCATGCTCCCGCGTTTTCCACCACTTGACCGCATGTTTTAATGCCGGTCAACGCGCAGGTAATAAATGGATGGTCTAACACCCATCTAATTGCGACACGGGCGACTGTTTTACCTCTCTTCCGCACCACGTTTTCAATCCGTTCAAGTGCGGCAAGATTGATTGCAAGTTTGTCTCCGGCAAACAGCTCACTCCTCTGGCGCAGATCTGTTCCTTGAAAAGAGGAATTTCCAGCATATTTACCAGTAAATAGACCTTGCGCAAGCACATTGTAGGCGAATGCCGACATCTCGTATTTTCCGACACATTCTTTCAGTATGCAATCATAATAACGCTGTCCAAGGCTGAAAGGCATCTGAATGGAATCAAGACGACCACAAGCCTGAGCCCGATCAACAAGCTCCGCGCTGAAATTGCAACATCCAATATAACGAACCTTTCCCATCGTCTGGCATTCGAGAAGAGCCTCCATCGTTTCCTCAATCGGCACTTTTGCATCGGGCCAATGAATCTGGCAAAGATGAATACAACTCACACCGAGCCTTTGCAGGCTGGCTTCAACCGCTCGAAACACCGCCGCGCGACTCAGATCGCGAAAAGTCGAGCCGTCGGGACGCCAAACAACCCCCACCTTGGTGGCAATCACCGCCTCATCTTGACGCGAACGGATTGCTCTGCCCAAAACTTCCTCCGAATGACCAAACCCGTAAATATCCGCCGTGTCAAAAAAATTAATGCCCTGGTCGAGAGCGGTTAAAATTGCATTGATGCTCTCCCGGTCATCAGTTTTGCCATAATCATAGCCACCGATCGCGGCGCACCCGAAACCGATTCGCGAGATTTTCAAGTCAGTCCTGCCGAATTTCGCGTATTCCATTTTTTCGATTCCTTTTCCGCCGGAACGGGAGCGACAATACCATGCATAGGGTTGTAAAGATGATTTTAAAATCCTCCGGGAAGGATTGGTTTTCCACGTATTTCAATCGCAGACGGTTTTTCTTTGCCCGGATCGTGGACACATAGACCTGGTGAGGATTATCGCTTCCCAAGACCTCGGCAAGGTTGTAGAACTCGATCGACGAATAATCCGTGATACCGGGCAGAACGTTCAGGATTTTTCGTTCCTCCTCAGTATACTCGTTCGTATGTTCGGCTACTTCAGGCCTCGGTCCGACAATGCTCATATCGCCTTTCAGAACATTGATCAGTTGCGGCAACTCATCCAACTTGTATTTCCTGAGAAAAAAGCCGACACGGGTGATTCGACCGTCATTAACAGTCGAAGTTGTTCCCTGGGATTCCGCTTCCCGGCACATCGTCCTAAACTTGATAATCTTAAATGGTCTGCCATGCAGACCGGTCCGCTCTCCGCAATAAAACACAGGCCATCCGGATCGTATCAGGATGAGCAAGGCAATGACTATCAAAACAGGAGAAAGCAAAAGAAGACCTAAAATTGCCGATGTGAAATCAAAGATTCTTTTCAACATCGTCGTTCCTCTTACGAGGTTTGCGGGCGATAAAAATCATCTGCCAGGCGTATTTACCAATCCATTTATTGGTCAGGATAACGGCGTCTATCCCGTTAAGTAAAGCACGAAGTGGTTTAAACAGCGGAGTTTTCCTGAGCGGCACGGCGGCCAACACTGCCAGGTGAAAAAACTTCACCTCGACCTCCTGAAAATATTTCCTTACGATATCCAAGTCCTTGACGGATAAGATGTGCTCCACTTCCCACTGGGTTCGCAAATGCATGGTCCTTGTCCTGTACCAGTGAATCAAAGGATTATGCCTCAACGCTTCCACGCATATCATTTCCCCGTCAGGCTTTAATACTCGGCAAAGCTCAGACATGGCTTTATCAAGGTCCACATGATGAAGCGCCCCATATTCGACTGCGAGATCAAACGTGCTGTCTGGAAAAGTCATATTTTCGCCGTCCATAACCTTAAAATGGCAGTGATCTGCCAGACCAGCCTGCGAAGCATTGAGGTTTGCGTTGGCAACGCCTTCCGGAGAGATGTCTATTCCCTCTGTCTCAGCCCCGCACTGGGCCGCATATAAACCGTTTTCCCCGTTGCCGCATCCAAAATCCAGTATCCGGAGCCCTTTCCTGCATTTGGACTTAAACCAACTATGCTCGTAATTCTCGCTGGCCTGGATTATGGAATAATACTTAACGTTGGAAAAATGGAAATCAAATGCCTTCTGGTCGCTGATCAACTCATCGAGATTGGCGGTTTTCTCGTCAGCGACGGTATCCGAATGCCGCTCAAACCCTTGGAGAATCGTCCGCCGGGTCCGGGAATGCTCCACTTCTTTCAATTTTCGGTCTTCCATGCCATTTCCTTTCAAGACCTATTCAATGTCGGCATTCGCGTTTTTTCAATATCAGGTTTTGGAATCCCTGCAACCTCTTGCAATACCGCTTCGAAACGCTCCACACAGCACGCACGATTATGATTCTGCACCAGATAGCGACGGCCGTTTATTCCCATTTGCACCAATTCTTCCGGGTGGCTTGCCGCCCAACGCAATGACTCGACCAGCTTGTCCGGCTCGTCAGGTGGTACCAGCAATCCGCATTGACCCTCGGTGACTAAACGGGCAAGTTCATTCTCTGCGGAACAAATCGCCATGATGGGACGACCTGCCGCCATCTGCTTATAAATCTTGGAAGGTACCGATACAAACGTCGCTTTACTGTTTAAGGTGACGAGGTTCATGTCTGCCGCCAGCAGGACTTCCGGATACCGCTCCCGCGGCACAAACGGCCGGAATTGCAAATTGACAAGCCCCTTTTCGGACGCCAGCTTCTGCAGTTTTGACTTATGAATACCCTCGCCAATGATGACGAAAGCGAAGGGCTCATGCCGCAAGATATCCGCGGCATAAATTACTGGTTCGAGATTGGAATTATGCGTCAGGCCGCCGGAGTAAATCAATGTAAAACATGTTCCGACGTTCAACTCTTTTCGAAAGCTATTATCCTTGGATCCGGGCTTTATGAAATCGGTGTCCGCCCAATTGGAGACAACGGAAATCTTCGCGGGGGAAACTCCTTTGCTAATCAAATTTTGCCGAAAACCTTCGGAGATTACGACGATATGATCTGCCCTTCGATATACCCACTTCTCCATCTTCTCGAAGAAGCGGATTATCCGGCGATTAGTCAAAACTCCCAGTTGCACTGCCGCAAGCGGAAAAATGTCCTGGACACTGACCACAAGACGAGCACGCGTAATTTTTGCCAGAGCGAACCCCGTCAATCCAAGCGGTAATGGGGGTATGGAAGTATAGACAACATCCTTGCGCCCAATGGTAAACATACCAAATGCCAGGGACGACGCGCAAAAACTGCCGAAGTTGATAAGGCGAGGCAGTAATTTCTTTTTAGAGGTGGCATATACCCAGGTGCGGATGACTTTGACGCCATCTAAAACCTCCCGCTGAAACACCTTGCCCCTATATCCATCGTAAACACGATCTTTCCCGTAGTGGGGGAACGCGGTCAGCATTGTTACGTCGTGCCCTTTAGTAAGCAACCCGGTGGTCAATTCGTGGTGATAAAAGTTCTGCTCTTCGGGCGCGTAGTTCTGGCATAATCCGAGAATCTTCATATCATCCTCAAGTTTGACACGTATTTAGCCATTTGACAGTTTCTTGTACGCCTTGATCAACGGTAAAGGGCAACGGACCACATACGGCCTCGGTTGCACCCAGATCAAACGTATACTCTGTTAAAACGTTATTGAGGCGAAATGAATTGAATGGAAAGCTTTTAAACCCGCATATATTAATAACATCGCCAAGTCGGGCAGCCAGGCGCGCGATTGACTCAGGACATGTCGGGATCGGCGGTGCCTTGAATTCCCGCTGAAAAGCGTTGGCCCAGGCACGTAAAGACAGCGGTGCATAGTCTGCCAGATAGAAAACCTTGCGGTGGATTTGAGCGGTTGGCGCCTCCAATATCCGCAAATACTGGCAAATAACATTTCCAACATAACCATACGACTTATATAATGGACGCGGCCCCACATGAAAATAGCGCCCGCGCCGGATCATCCCGAAGAATCTCTGGTAATGGGGCTTCATGCCAGGCCCCCAAACGGTGGTCGGCCGGCCCAAGCACCATTCAATATTACCGCCATCACGCTCCCGAACAATCTTTTCCGTGAGGACTTTACTCTTACCGTAAAGCGTGGTGGGCGCATAGTCTGTATCCGACTTCGGGACATATCCCACATGGCATACCAGTTGGGTAGAAGTGAAAATTGCACGCCTTACAGACTTGGCAGCCCGGATTGCGCCGACAAGATTTTCTACGCCGGCAATATTCGCGTCATAAGCGTCGGGTTCTTTCTCATTCAACTC